>JALYHS010000480.1 GCA_030776385.1 Actinomycetota bacterium | reverse complement strand
CGACTAGAGGAAGACCTCGAGAAGTGGCCCGAAAACGCGGCGTTCACCGCCGACGAACTGGACGAAGAAGAAAACGAGACGAAGAGCGCGTAGTCGCTCGTCGCAAAAGCCCGTCTCAAAAGGCCGTCGCAAAGCTGTCGAGGGGCCTCCCGCTCGGTCCCGTCGACTGGCGCGCGGAGGCGCCTTCTTGCGGCGCGCACTCCGCAAAGTAAGCACGGCGCTTACTTTGCGGAGTACGTCGCGGGGAAGCGCGCCTCCGGACGGACTCTGGCAGCATGCGTCGGGTCCGTAGCCGTGCGCCGCCGCACCCGGGGGTCAGCTCGCGACGGGCTTTGCGACGAGCGCTTAGCGCTTCAACTGCCATCCCGGAGATCGTGAGGGATGTCGGCGCTCAGCACCATCTGATCGAACCGCGCATCGCAGTGATCGCCGAGCGGCGCTTGGGCGAGGAAACCCACCTGAATGGGGAGTTCGGTCGCCAAGCGAAAGAGGCGAACGAAGTCCCAGTGCTCACCGTCGGGTGAGGAGTGGAAAGCCCAGGCCGGACCCACGCGAACGATTCGCAGGTACACCGAGTCACCCTGCACGGGCGTCGAGTTCACATCATCCGAGAACTCGTTCGTGACCACGCTCACCACCATGGGCTGCCCCTGTGGTGAGAACTCGAAGCAGAGCTTGGCCCAGTGATCCCGATCACCCCAGAGCACCAGTGCTCCGGCGTCGAAGGTGCTTCTCGGCGGAACGACAGCGACCCGCGCAGCCAAGGAGAAGTGTCCAGGAGCATCGAAGACCAACCCCGTGGCGCGCTGTTGCGCCGGGCCGCCCGTTGCATCGTTGCTCCAGTCGACGCCTGCGGATGCCACGAGCTCGAGCATCCCGTCGCGAAAGCTGGCCCGCCCCGAATCGCCGGTCCAGCGGAGCGGCGGGAGACCCGGGATCTCGACGCTCATGCGGCGAAAGCTCCGACGAGTCGAACCGCCCCACCGTCGACGCCTTTGGCACCCTGCTCGAACCCCGCAAGGTCGGGCGCGTCGACGCCGTGCCCGTCGACCCCGTGCCCGCCGACGCTCACCCGTCCCGCGACCCAGGCGGGGATTCCATCGGTCGCAAGCTTGCTGATGATCGCGTCCGCAGAGCGCGGCGTCGCCACCACCAGCATCCCGATTCCGAGGTTCCAGGTGCCCTCCGTGCTCTGCAGGGTCATCCGGCCGAGGTCGCTCAGAACCCGGAATACGGGCGGCGGCGACCAGAGCGAGCGCTCCAGCTCGGTCCACGAGCCGCGCGGAAGCACCCGCGCGAGGTTCGCGGCGATCCCTCCGCCGGTCACGTGGCTGATCGCGTGCACCCCGGAGCCCGTCGCGGGGTCCGCGAGCACCCGCAGCAGCGGGCCGGTGTAGAGACGGGTCGGTTCGAGGAGCACCTCGCCGACGACGCCACCGAAATCCGCCGAGCTGTCCGAGTAGCCGATCCCGCGTTGCGCGAGGATGTGGCGCACCAGCGAGTAGCCGTTGCTGTGCAGCCCGCTGGAGCCCAGCGCGATGACCACGTCGCCGTCCAGGACGCGGTCCGCGCCGAGCACGGCATCCGCCTCGACCGCGCCGACGGCCGCCCCCGCGACGTCGTAGTCATCGGGGCCGAGGAGACCGGGGTGTTCGGCCGTCTCGCCGCCCACCAGCGCGGTGCGTGTCTCGGCGCAGGCGCGCGCGATCCCCGCCACGATGTCGGCGATCCGCTCGGGAACCACCCGGCCGCAGGCGATGTAGTCCGTCATGAACAACGGTTTTGCGCCCACCACGACGATGTCGTCGACGACCATGCCGACCAGGTCCTGCCCGATGGTGTCGTGCTTGTCGAGCGCCTGGGCGATCGCGACCTTGGTGCCGACGCCATCCGTGCTTGTCGCCAGAAGTGGACGCGTGTAGTGCTTCAGGAACGAGACGTCGAAGAGTCCTGCGAACCCGCCGACGCCCCCGAACACCTCGGGGCCGTGCGTCTTCGCCACGGCCGACTTCATCAGCTCGACGGCCAGATCGCCCGCGGCGGTATCGACGCCGGCCTCGGTGTATGGGTTCGCGCTGCTCACCCGCTCAGGCTACCGGCGCGTACTGTTGCGGCGTGCATGCCGGACCGCTCAGCCGCTCCCACTGGGAACTCCGCGAGGATGCCTCGCGGGAGATCCTCGTCGCGCTCTACCTGCGGGACGCGCTGGGCATCGTCGACCCGAGCGGCCTGCCCAGGATGCTCGGCACCGGCCTGCCAGAGGTCGACCCCGCAAACCCGGCCGACCCTGCCATGGCATTCGGCTGGATGCGTTGGTGGATCCCGCTGATCGAGCCGGATGCCGCGGGCTGGGGTCTCCCCGACGGCGACGAGCCGAACTCCGCCGCCTTCGCGAGCGCGGTTCGCCGGCACCTGGACAGCGCACGAGCCTGGGCAACTGTCGCGCACGAGCAGCACAACGGCAGCGTCATTGCCCGGATGCAGCGACGCGACGATTTCACGATCCAGGAGCTGGTGCACGAGCAGGAGGTGGCGCTCGGGCGGGCGTCCAGGCCGTTCAGCCTGCGCGTGGAGGTGCTTCCGCTCGCGGCATCCGGAATCTGGTGGATCGGCGACGACGCCATCGCCGTCGATGAGACGACCCGCGACGAGCCGATCCTCTACCGGGACGCGCTGGCACCGATCGTCGCGGCGCTGGTCTGAGGCATCGGGGCTCCGGGCACTCCCGGCCGCAGTCCGACCGCGGGCAGGATGACGCCGTCGATGACCGCGATCACGAACGCGCGATCGACGGGCCTCCGCAGGATGAGCGTGCGATGAGTCGCCATGGCGCCGCCGACATGCGCGAGCATCTCGACGTCGACGTCGGCCGGGATCTCGCCGCGCTCGATGGCTCGCCGCAGGAAGACCCGGTTGACCTGCACGCGCGGCTCCGTGACAGCCGCCCTGACCGAATCCGCGAGCTCCGGATGCCGGGACAGCATCGAGACCAGGCCCGCCATCACCTGCAGCTTCTTCGCGCCGTCTTCGATCGAGTGCGGCTTGATCATCGCGACCAGGTCGCCGCGCAGGGTGCCGGTGTCCGGCAGCCGGTCGAAGTCGATGTCGGCCGACTTCATGCACGCGACGGCGTCGATCACGAGTTCGCTCTTGGACGCCCAGCGCCGGTAGACGGTGGCCTTGCCCGCCTTGGCTCGAGCGGCCACCATGTCGATCGTCATGCCGTCGTACCCGGTCTCGGCGAGCACCTCGAGGGTGGCATCCAGAATCTCGGGGTCGCGCGTCAGATCGCGCTTGCGGCCCAATTTGGGTGCGGTGTCGAGCTGCGTCATTGCGGCATCTCCCTGTTCCCTGTCGATCCGATGATACGCGAATGTTCTGAAACTGATCAGTTCAAGAACATTGCGTCTCCGGAACATTTTGTTTCCGAAACTGAACAGTACCGTATATAGTCGCATCCATGCCTGAAAACACGATGACCACCCCGGCCTCCTCACGCCGCTGGTGGACTCTCGCCGTCGTCGCCCTCGCCCAACTCATGGTCGTGCTGGATGCCACCGTGGTGAACATCGCCCTCCCCACCGCGCAGGCCGACCTCGGCTTCAGCAACGGGGACCGGCAGTGGGTCATCACCGCGTACTCGCTGGCCTTCGGCAGCCTGTTGCTGCTCGGCGGTCGCATCTCCGACCTGATCGGCCGCAAGCGCGCCTTCATGATCGGCCTGGTCGGCTTCGCGGTCGCCTCAGCGTTGGGTGGCGCCGCGGACTCCTTCGGCCTGCTGGTCGCCGCGCGCGCGCTGCAGGGCGTCTTCGGCGCTCTCCTTGCCCCGACAGCGCTCGCCGTGCTCACCACGACCTTCACCGTCCCGAAGGAGCGCGCACGCGCGTTCGGGATCTTCGGCGCCTTGGCCGGCGGTGGCGGCGCGATCGGGCTCCTGCTCGGCGGCTACCTGACCCAGGACGTCGGCTGGCGCTGGAACCTCTACATCAACGTCGCCATCGCCATCGTCGCGATCGTCGCGGCGATCTTCCTGGTGCCGACGATCGCCCGCAGCGGACCCCGTCCGAAGCTCGACATCCCCGGGACCATCCTCGTGTCCGGCGGCCTTTTCGCCCTGGTCTACGGCTTCTCGAACGCGGAAACGGACAGCTGGAGCGCCCCACTCACCTGGGGCATGCTGACCGCCGCGGGCGTGTTGCTCGTGGCTTTCGTGCTCTGGCAGCGCCGCGCGACCCACCCGTTGCTTCCGCTGTCGGTCGTTCTCGACCGCAACCGCGCCGCCGCATACCTGTCGATTCTGATCGCCGGCGCCAGTATGTTCGGTGTCTTCCTGTTCCTGACCTACTACCTGCAGACGACGCTGAAGTTCACGCCGATCAACACCGGCCTGTCGTTCCTGCCCATGATCGGGATGCTGATTCTCTTCGCTCAGCTGGGCACCAACGTCTTCGTCCCGCGGTTCGGCCCGAAGATCCTGGTCCCGATCGGGATGGGCCTCGGCTCGATCGCGATGCTGATCCTGACCCAGCTGAAGGTGGACTCCAGCTACGCCGGTCATGTGCTCCCTGCGCTGCTCGTCATGGGCGCCGCGATGGGCACGATCATGCCGGCCTCCATGCAGACCGCCACTCTCGGGGTCGACCGGCAGTTCGCGGGAGTCGCCTCGGCGATGACCAACACCAGCCAGCAGGTCGGTGGATCGATCAGCACCGCGCTGCTCAACACGCTGGCAGCCGCAGCGGTCACCGACTACATCTCCTCGCACCTCCCGCCCACCCCCGCGGTCGCCGCCGCGGCTGCCGTGCACGGGTACTCCATCGCATATGCCCTCTGCGCTGCCTTCTTCGCCGGGGGCCTGGTGATCGCTGCGCTGCTGTTCCGTCGCCGCGGCCACGGGCTGTCACTCGCCCACTCGGCCGCCCCCGCCATGGCCGTCGAACCCGCCGTCGAATCGGTCGGCGCGCACTAGGCCCGGCGGCCTTCCCCTCCATATGGGATGATGGGGCGTACTCGGTCGAGTACGCCCCATCACACTTTCCGGGAGCCTCCGCGGCATGTGCGGCATCGTCGGCATCGTCTCCTCGAGTCCCGTCAACCAGCAGGTCTACGACGCACTCGCGCTTCTCCAGCACCGCGGCCAGGACTCGACGGGCATCGCCACCTCGGACGGCAGCATCATCCACATGGAGAAGGCCAAGGGCCAGGTGCGTGAGGCGTACCGCACCCGCGACATGCGCAGCCTGCTCGGCACGATGGGGCTCGGCCACGTGCGCTACGCCACCCGCGGCGACGCGAACAAGGAGCAGGAGGCGCAGCCGTTCTACGTGAATGCGCCGTACGGCATCGTGCTCGTGCACAACGGCAACCTCACCAATACGCGTGAGCTCGCCGAGGAGCTCTTCCACATCGATCGCCGGCACCTCAACACCAACTCCGACACCGAACTGCTCGTCAACGTGCTCGCCCACGAGCTGCAGGCGCAGGTGCGGGGCACCGACCTCGACCCCGACCAGGTGTTCGACGCGATCTCGACTCTCCACGAGCGGGTCGAGGGCTCATACGCCGCGATCGCGCTGATCGCCGGACAGGGGCTGCTGGCGTTCCGCGACCCGTTCGGCATCCGTCCCCTCATCCTGGGCAAGCGCACAAGCGGACTGGTCGGCACCGAGTGGGTGGTCGCGAGCGAGTCGCTCGTGCTCGAGAGCGCGGGCTACGACGTGGTGCGCGACGTCGCCCCCGGCGAAGCGATCTACATCGCCCGCAACGGGGAGATGTTCTCGAGGCAGTGCGCGAAGAATCCGGTGCTCATTCCGTGCTCGTTCGAGTACGTCTACCTGGCACGCCCCGACTCCGTGATGAACGGAATCTCGGTCTACGAAGCCCGGCTGCGCCTGGGCGACCGGTTGGCGGACACCATCGCGCAGTACGTGCCGAGCGGCGCCATCGACGTGGTCATGCCGATCCCGGACTCCTCACGCCCCGCCGCCATGCAGGTGGCGCAGAAGCTCGGGATCGAATACCGCGAGGGCTTCTACAAGAACCGCTACGTCGGGCGAACATTCATCATGCCCGGCCAGGAGCAGCGCACCCGGAGCGTGAAGCAGAAGCTGAACGCGATGGGTTCCGAGTTCCGCGGCAAGAACGTCCTGATCGTGGATGACTCGATCGTGCGCGGCACCACCTCCCGCGAGATCGTCGACATGGCCCGTCAGGCCGGCGCCAACTCGGTCACCTTCACCTCGGCAGCGCCCCCCGTTCGCTACCCGCACGTCTACGGGATCAACATGCCCAGCCGCGCGGAGCTCGTCGCTTCCGGCCGCAAGATTCCCGAGATCGCCACCGAGCTCGGCGCCGACTACCTGATCTACCAGGAGGTCGCCGATATGGAGGCCGCGATCCTCGAGGGGTCAGACATCGGGCGCCTCGAGATGAGCTGCTTCACCGGCGACTACGTCACCGGTACGGTCACTCCCGAGTACCTGGCCTGGGTCGAGGCGAACCAGCTGAGCTGATCGAAGACGTTCGGTCGCAGGTATCGGCGGGCGCCGATACGGGGGCGTCAATCACGAACTTATCTGAAGTCTACCTTTGCAGTTTGACTTCAGGAGTCGTAGGCTCAGGGTGTGACCCAGGACACTCCCGACACCCTCGAGCTGCGTTCCGTCGTGGTCGACCTGCGCGGGATGATCGGGCAGTTCCGACGCAAGCTCAAGGAGCAGGGCGACCCGGGTGAGTTCTCGCTAGCCCAGACAGGTGCGCTGAAGCACCTCATGGAGGAGCGCGCCATGACGGGGACCGAACTCGCGAGAGCGGAGGGGATGAAGCCGCAGTCGATGGGAGCGATCCTCGCCTCCTTGGAGGAGCGGGGCACCGTGACGAGCGCGCCCGATCCGAGCGACGGACGCAAGACGCTGTGGTCCCTCAGCGATGAAGCGCGACACACGATCGCCGAGACACGGGCGCTCAAAGAGGACTGGCTGGCCCGCACCATCCGATCGAAGCTCAGCGACACCGAGCAACGTGAACTGGCGCGAGGCATCGAACTGCTCGGGCGCCTGCTCGAGCCCTAGGCAGAGCCCCGCAGTACCCGCCTCACCCACGACCCCAGGAGCACGCCATGACCGTCACTGCCCTCGACCCGATCACCGCTCTCATCGCCATCGACCTGCAGAAGGGGATCACGGCGATGCCGGTCGAGCCGTCGCCCGCCTCGGTGATCGGCCACACCGTCGAGCTCCTCGAGGCCTTCCGCGCGCACGGTCTGCCGGTGGTGCTCGTCAACGTGGATGCCGGCGCCCCCGGTCGCACCGAGGCGGCACGAGATGGCGGTGGCCCGACATCCGTCATGCGCCGCCCGGGCTGGACGGAGCTCGTCCCCGAGCTGAATGCTCAGCCGAGCGATCACCGCGTCACCAAGAAGACCTGGGGCGCGTTCCACGGGACGGGGCTGAACCAGCATCTCAGGGAGCTCGGAGTCACTCAGGTCGTCATCGCCGGCATCGCGACGAGCGCGGGCGTCGAGTCGACCGCGCGGCAGGCGCATGAGCTGGGCTTCCACGTCACGCTCGCCACCGACGCGATGACGGATCGCGAATCGGCGACCCACGCGCACAGCATCGAGAAGATCTTCCCGCGGCTCGGCGAGACGGGGACCACGGCCGAAATCCTGGAGCTGCTCGAGGGCGCCAGGTGACGGAGTCCGTCACCGGATCGGTCTCGACGGGCGCGGCCGGCGGACCCGAGAAGCCGACGAACCCGTTCGGCGCGCGCTTCACGACACCGCTGCTGCTCGGCTCGACGTTCAACCCGATCAACAGCTCTCTGATCGCCACCGGTCTAGTCGGCATCGGGGTCGACCTGCATATCCGTCCGGGGTCGACCGCGCTGCTGATCTCGGTGCTCTACCTGTGCTCGGCGGTGGCGCAGCCGACCATGGGCAAGCTGTCGACCATCTTCGGGCCGCGCCGGGTGTTCCTGGCGGGCGCGATCATCCTCGTGCTCGCCGGGGTCATCGGCACCCTGGCACCCGGCTTCGGCTTCCTGCTCGTGTCGCGCGCCCTGATCGGAATCGGCACCTCCGCGGCGTATCCGACGGCGATGGCGCTCGCGCGCCGCCGGGCTGACCAGAACGGGATCGGCGTTCCGAGCCGCTTCCTCGGCAACCTGTCGATCGCCGCGCAGGTGGTGGCGGCCGTCGGCCTGCCGCTCGGTGGCGTCCTCACCGGCGCGTTCGGCTGGCGCGCGCTGTTCTTCGTCAACATCCCGCTCGGACTGCTCAGCATCGCGCTGACTCTCACGGGCGTCGCACGGGACGGCCGCATCGAGTCGAATGGCGTTGGCACCCTGCTCCGCCGCATCGACCTGCCCGGCATCGCGCTGTTCGCCGCCACGGTGGTGAGCCTGCTGATCTTCCTCGGCGCCCTTGCGCAGCCGATCTGGTGGCTGCTGGCGGTCACCCTGGCGCTCGGCGTCGGACTGGTGCTCTGGGAACGCCGCAGTTCGAGTCCCCTGATCGATGTCCGGATGCTCGCCCGCAACCGTCCGCTGCAGCGCACCTATCTGCGGCAGCTGCTGGTCTCGCTCGCGACATATTCGGTGCTCTACGGCATCAGCCAATGGCTGGAGCTGGGCCGCGGCCTCGGCGCCTCCCAGGTCGGGCTGATCCTGCTGCCGCTCACCGTGATCAGCATCGTGCTGGCGCGCGTCATCTCGGGCCGGGGCTGGGTGCGCGTGCCACTGCTGCTCGCCGGCGCCGTGCTCGCGGTAGCCGCAGGACTCGAGCAGTTCGTGACGCACGAGACGAGCATCCTGGGTCTGATCGGGCTCACGGTGCTGCTCGGCACGACCAACGGTCTCGCGGGATTCGCCAACCAGGCGACCCTGTACGCGAACGCGCCCGCCTCCGAGATCGCGGTCGCCTCCGGCCTGTTCCGGACCGCGCTCTACGTCGGGGCGATCTTCTCGGCCAGCTTGATCGGGATCGTCTTCGGAGGCGCTCCGACGGATGCCGGCCTCCACGCGCTCGCCTGGGTGCAGCTTGGGCTGGGCGTCGCACTCGTGCTGCTGGTGGCCTTCGACCGGTGGATCCCGGCGGTCGCGGCGAAGTAGCGGGGGGTCGGCTCGCGGGGGGGTCAGTCCGCCGTCGGCGCGGGGGCGTCGGGCGTGTCGACCCGCTCGAGCTCGGCCGTCACGGTGCGAGCCCGGCGGACTGAGCGGCGATCCAGAGCGAGCCCCACGACCGCGCCAAGCACGACCCCGGCCGGCACGCCGTAGAGGCAGAAGTAGCCGAAACTGGCGGCAAAACCGACCTTCGGGTCGGCATCCGAGAGGCTGGTGATGATCAGTGTGCCGATCGCACCGAGGATCGCGCCCAGCAACAGGAACACCGGAAGCCGAGGCGCGCGCCGCAGCCGCACCTCGGCGGTCGAGTCGGTGCTCCGGGATTCGCTCACGCCTCCATTGTGCGCCACGCGACCGAGGGGTGCCGTTTCGTAGGTTCCGTAGCGGTGAGGCGACAGTTCGGCACCCCTCGCGTCGCGAGGGGATCCGGGCGGACTCAGGCGGTGGGCACCTGCCACACGAGGGGCAGCACCTCGCGCAGGTCCGCACGCTGGCCGGATGCCG
>JALYHS010000479.1 GCA_030776385.1 Actinomycetota bacterium | reverse complement strand
GCTGGGAGCTGCGCTGCGGGCCCGGCTCGGATCCCCGTCCGGGAAGCTCAGCGCCCCGTCGAGCGGCGCTTGTTGTAGACGTCGAATGCAACGGCGGCGAGCAGCACGAGACCCTTGATGAGAAGCTGGTAGTCGCTGTCCACGCCGAGGATCGACATGCCGTTATTGAGCACGCCGATGATCAGACCACCGATGATCGCGCCGGGAACCGTGCCGATGCCGCCGGTGACCGCGGCACCGCCGATGAACACGGCCGAAATGGCATCCAGCTCGAACCCGGTTCCCGCACTCGGGCTTGCCAGGTTGAGACCCGCCGTGAATACGAGCCCGGCGACCGCCGCGATGACGCCCATGTTCACGAACAGCAGGAAGGTGACGCGCTTGGTCTTGATCCCCGAGAGCGCCGCCGCGTTCAGGTTGCCGCCGATGGCGTAGATGTGGCGACCGAACACCGAGCGCTGCATCACGATCGTGTAGCCGACCACGAGCGCGCCGAGGATGATGAGCACGATCGGCGTTCCGTTGTAGCTTGCGAGCAGGAAGGCGACGATCATCACGAGCGCGATCAGGAAGATCAGCTTGGCGGAGAACCACCACACCGGCTCGTCCTCGAGGTTGTACTTGCGGCGCACCATCCGCTGCCGGACTCCGCTGCCGACGATCGCCACGCTCGCCACGATCCCGAGGATCAGGGTGAGCGGTTCGTAACCGGTCGTGCCGAAGGCAGGCAGGAAGCCGGAGCCGAGCGCCCGGAACTCCTTTGGGAAGAACGAGATCTGCTGGTTGCCCAGCGCGATCTGAGCCGCCCCGCGGAAGACCAGCATGCCCGCCAGGGTGACGATGAAGGCCGGGATGCCGAAGTACGCGATCCAGAACCCCTGCCAGGCGCCGACCAAGGCCCCGATCACGAGACAGAGGACCACGGCCACCGGCCACGGGATGTGCCACTCCGAGATCATGACGCCCGCCATGGCGCCGATGAAGGCGACGACACTCCCGACCGAGAGGTCGATGTGGCCGGCGATGATCACCATCACCATGCCGACCGCGAGGATCAGGATGTAGCTGTTCTGCACCACCAGGTTGGACACGTTGATCGGAGCCAGCGTGATGCCGGCGGTGGTGATCTGGAAGAACACCACGATCACGATCAGGGCGATGAACAGGCCGATCTGGCGGAGCTGGCTCGCCAGGTAGTTGACGGCGTTGCTGAGCGGTTTCATGCGTGGGTCTTCTCGCGTTCCTGGGTCATGAATTGCATGAGATATTCGGCGGTGGCCTTCTCGCGCGGGACGTCCGCGGTGATCCGGCCCTCGCTGAGCGTGTAGATGCGGTCGCAAATGCCGAGCAGCTCGGGGAGCTCCGATGAGATGACGATGATGCCCTTCCCCTGGTCGGCGAGCCGATCGATGATCGTGTAGATCTCGTACTTCGCCCCCACGTCGATGCCGCGGGTGGGTTCATCGAGGATCAGTACCTCGGGATCGGCGTACATCCACTTCGACAGGACGACTTTCTGCTGATTGCCGCCCGAGAGCTTGCCGGTGATCGCGGTCACGTTCGGCGTCTTGATGTTCATCGACGTGCGGTACTCGTTCGCGATCGTCGTCTCCTTGTGCGCGTCGACGAGCTTCAGCCAGTTGACGAGCTTGTCGAGGGCGGCGATCGAGATGTTGCGCTGGATGTTATCGATCAGGTTGAGCCCGTAGCGCTTGCGATCCTCGGTCGAGTATGCGATGCCGTTCGCGATCGCCTTGGACACCGTGTTGACCGAGATCGGCACCCCGCGCTTGAACACCTGACCGGTGATCCCGACGCCGTAACTGTGGCCGAAGATGCTCATGGCCAACTCGGTGCGGCCCGCGCCCATGAGCCCGGCGATGCCGACGATCTCGCCGGCCTTCACCGAGATGTTGGCGTCATCGACCACCTTGCGGGTGCGGTCGAGGGGGTGGTGGACGGTCCAGTGCTCGACGCGCAACAGTTCCTCGCCGATGTGGGGCATGTGATCGGGGAACCGGCTGGCCACGTCGCGGCCGACCATCCCCTTGATGATCCGGTTCTCGCTGGCATCCTGGGCGTGCATGTCGAGGGTCTCGATCGTCCTGCCGTCGCGGATGATCGTGACCTTGTCTGCGATCGCTTTGATCTCGTTCAGCTTGTGGCTGATGATGATCGAGGTGATCCCCTGCTCCTTGAGCTGGCGGATGAGGTCGAGCAGGTGGGCCGAGTCGTCGTCATTGAGGGCCGCGGTCGGCTCATCCAGGATCAGGATCTTGACCTCCTTGGAGAGGGCCTTCGCGATCTCGACGAGCTGCTGCTTGCCGACCCCGATGTCCACGATCTTCGTGATGGGGTTGTCGCGCAGACCGACCTTGGCAAGCAGTTTGCCCGCCTCGAGGTTGGTCTCATTCCAGTCGATGAACCCGGCGCGCTGCTTCTCATTGCCGAGGAAGATGTTCTCGGCGATCGACAGGTATGGCGACAGCGCCAACTCCTGGTGGATGATCACGATGCCGGCGGCCTCCGAGTCGTTGATCGACTTGAACTCGACCGGCTCGCCGTTGATCAGGATCTGACCGTCGAATGTGCCGTGGGGGTACACCCCGGAGAGCACCTTCATGAGAGTGGATTTGCCGGCACCGTTCTCGCCGCAGATCGCATGGACGGAGCCCTCCTCGACCGAGATGGTGACGTCCTGCAGTGCTTTGACGCCGGGGAACGTCTTCGAGATGTCGCGCATCTCGAGGATCGTGTTCGCCATGGTGGGGACTCCCTTGGGTGGGTGCTTCGGTGCTTCGGTGCTTCGGCGCAGAGGGGG
>JALYHS010000478.1 GCA_030776385.1 Actinomycetota bacterium | reverse complement strand
CCGAACTCCGACGCAACAGCTCGGAGAGCCCGACCAGCGCGACCGCGCGCCGCAACTCGGCCAGCGATCCGATGTGCTTGTACAGGCTCGGCACCGCGACCCCGGCTCGCGCGGCGACCGCGGCGAGGGTGAGGCCGGCGAATCCGTTTGGCGCCGAGTCCACCAGCGCGACCGCGATGTCGGTGACAGCGACCCGGCTGAGGCCGGCCCTAGGCACGGGGCGCCCGCCATTCCGAGCCGCGACGCAGCCCGTCGACGAAGGCCAGGACGCGAGGGCTCACGACATCGGGGCGCGCCATGTGCGGATAGTGGGCTGTGTCGTCGACGAGCACCGTCTCGCCGCCGAGCGCCTCGCCCGCGAAGGCGAGCTCGTCCGCGGGGTTCTTGTAGTCCGGGTCGACCGAGCCGATCACGGTGAGCGAGGGCGCGACGACCAAGGCGATCCGCGACTCCACCACGGTGTGGTCGAGTTGCAGCGCAAGATGCCGGAACGACGCGAGACGGGCGGGGTTGCGCATTGAGGCGGCGATCTCCGCGACGTGCTCCGCCAGTCCCGGCGACCGGGTGCCGCGGTTGAGCGTGGTGGCGTAGTAGTTCGTCCAGAACCGAGCGCCCCAGGGACGAGCGAACAGCAGACCGAACAGCATTCGATTCAGGGCGAGGGATGCGCGGCCACCAGACTGACGCAGGAACGGGCTCAGCAGCACCAGGCCGGCCACGGCATCCGGACGGTCGGCGGCGGCGATGAGCGCGGCCGAGCCTGCCATCGAGTTGCCGATGACCACGGCGGGTCCTCCGAGCTCGTCGACGAGAGCCAGGATGTCGCCCGCCGTCGCCTCGTCCCCGTGGACGGTGAACGTGGTGTCGGCGTCCCCGTGCCCGCGGAGGTCAAGCAGCGCGACGCGGAAGCCGGCGTCGATCAGCGGACCGGCGAGCTCCCCGTACGAACTCCGGAGGTCGCCCATGCCCGGCACGGCCACGATCAAGGGGCCGGTGCCCGAGACCGTGTATGAGATGCGCCCCGCGGGACGCGTGAGGAACTGGAGTTCGGTCGAAATGATCGGTGTCATAGCCCTTAAGCTAATACTATTAGCCATAGACCGCAAGCCTCGTCGCCCTAGGCTGAATACATGCTCGTTGCCGACTCCCCTTTTGTGCCTTCCGAAGATCGCTACGACGGCCGGATGCCGTACCCGCGAGTGGGTCGCAGCGGCCTGCGACTTCCCGAGATCTCGCTCGGCCTCTGGAACAACTTCGGGTCGGACCGTCCCCTCAACACGCAGCGCGCGATCCTGCGGCGGGCGTTCGACCTCGGCGTCACCCACTTCGACCTTGCCAACAACTACGGACCGGTCAACGGCTCGGCCGAACGCAACTTCGGCACGATCCTGCATGACGATCTTCTGCCGTATCGCGACGAGCTGATCATCTCGACCAAGGCCGGCTACGACATGTGGGCGGGTCCCTACGGCGACTTCGGCTCGCGCAAGTACCTGCTCAGCTCACTCGACCAGTCGCTCGCCCGCATGGGGCTCGACTACGTCGATATCTTCTACTCGCACCGCCCCGACCCCGAGACGCCGATCGAGGAGACCATGGGCGCCCTGGCGACGGCCGTGAAGTCAGGTCGCGCGCTCTACGCCGGCATCTCGAACTACGACCCCGAGCAAACCCGCGCCGCCGCCGCCGCGCTGGCCGCCGAGGGCGTCCCGCTGTTGATCCACCAGCCGAGGTACAACATGTTCGACCGCCACATCGAGAACGGGCTCTTCCCGGTGCTCGACGAGGTCGGCGCCGGCAGCATCGTGTTCTCACCGCTCGCCCAAGGCATGCTGACCGACCGCTACCTGAACGGCATCCCCTCGGATTCCCGGGCTGCCGAGGGCCGCTGGATGACCGAGAAGAACATCAGCGCCACCTATCTGGAGCGAGTGACGGGTCTGAACGCGATCGCGAAAGATCGCGGGCAGACGCTCGCGCAACTCGCGCTCACGTGGGTGCTCCGGCACAGCCAGGTCACGTCCGCGCTGATCGGCGCCTCGAGCGTCGCCCAGCTGGAGAGCAGTCTGGGAGCCGCGAATGCCGCGCCGCTGACCTCGGAGGAGCTCGCCGCCATCGAGCCGCTCGCGGTCGACGGTACCGACCGCGGCTGAGCCACCGGGTCTCGCGGGGGCCGTCAGTGGGATACCTCTACTCGCTGCTGGGCGCCCTGCTGTTCGGGGCGAACGGCACCATGACGAAGCTGCTCGTGCAGAGCGGGCTCGAGCCGCAGCAGCTGACGTTGTTCCGCTCATACGGCACCGCTCTGCTCGCCGGGATCGTGCTGCTGATCGTCGATCGAACGGCGTTCCGGATGCGCCCCCGGCAGCTGCTGATCATGGCCGTTCTCGGGGTGTTCGGCATCGCCCTGCTTCAGGCGAGCTACGGCGGCGCGCTCGGTCGGCTCCCGGTCGGGATCGCATTGCTGCTGGAGTACACCGGCGTTCTGTTCGTGGCGCTCGTCGGGTTCTTCTTCTTCCGCGAGCGGGTGAAGGCGCGGCTCTGGATCGCGATCGGTCTGGTTCTCGTCGGCCTGGTCGTCGTTGCCCGGGTCTGGAGCAGCTCCCTGGACCTGCTTGGGGTGCTGCTAGCACTCGGCGCCGCCGTCACCTTGACCGTCTACTTCGTCGTCGGTGAGAGGCAGGTCACCGCCACGTCGCCCCTCGCGGTCGCCTTCTGGACGGGTTTGTTCGCCGGCACATTCTGGCTGATCTTCGGTGGTCTGTGGGGGCTCGATCCGAACATCTTCGTCAAGCCGGTGCAGCTCGGCGGCTCGCACGGGAGCTTCATGCTTCCGCTCGCTCTCCCGCTCGCCGCGACCGTCGTCGTCGGGTCGTTCCTGCCCTTCCTGCTGTCCTTCACCGCGCTCACGTACCTCCCTGCCACCGCCGCCGGTATCGTGGCGTCGTCGGAGGTGATCTTCGCGTTCCTGGTCGCCTGGCTGTGGCTCGGCGAGGGCCTCGAGCCGGTGCAGATCCTCGGAGCCGCTGTCGTGCTGGTCGGGATCGTTCTCGCTCAGACCGCGCGCGCCGGGAAGGTGGTCGATGCCGATCTCGCGCTGGTGACGACGGGGCCGATCGAGGTCAGCGGGCCCGCGTCCGACGGAGGCGGAGCGGCACGGCCCCCGCGCTGAGCAGCAGGCCAAGGGCGAGCAGACCGCCTCCCGCGAGGAACAGCGGCCGTGCATCCGTCCCTGTTGAGGGCAGAGCGGCTGCCAGCGAGAGCGTCGGCAGAGCGACCGTGGCGCCGTTCGCCGTGAACCGGATCGGCGGCGGCGTCGCGAAACCCTCTGGCTGGGTGACCGCGAGCTCGTAGTTGCCGAACTCCGTCGTGAAGGTGAAGCTGCCGTCCCCCGCGAGCGGCACCGCGACCGGCTGGTTCTGGATGTCGGGGACCGGCGCCCCCACGGCATCCTCCAGCACGACCGTCGTGCCCGCGGGGGCGGGGTCACCGGCCGGCTGCAGGATCTTGCCGCCAGCCGCGGCGGAGGACCGGCCGGTGAAGGTGCTCGAGGAGTTCTGCGTCCAGGCCGGGAAGCTCTGCCGACGGGAGGAGTCGCGGCGCCGGCCGGAGACGCTGGGGAGGCCGTCGCGATCATCACCGCGATCGCGGCGCCGAGGCCCGCAACAGCCGCACGCCCCCGGATTCCCCGCCCCGTCATTCCCTCATTAGGCGACCGGAAGCGCATTCGACGACCGGAAGCGCGCACGCGACAATGTCGGTGGTCGAACATATGTTCGAGTCATGGAACTCCTCGAACGCACCACTCCACTACCCCTGATTGTCTCGCACCCGGGTCTCACCGTCCTCGCGCTGCACGGGCGGCTCACCCGCGTCACCCGGCGCGACGGCGCCGTGCTCGGCTACGTCGAGCGCGTCGACCCGGGGCCGTCGAACAGGGAGCGCCCCTTCCTCGCCAAGAGGCTGCGACCACGCGCTCTCGGGTTCCTCGAGGTCGGTCGCTTCTGGTCGGCGGATGAGGCCGTCGAGGCGTTGCGGTGAGTAATTCTGCGTCAGTTGCTTGTACTGACGCCTCAACCGTTACCTGAGAGTTTTGGCGACGCGCGGAGAGCGCAGCGCCGTTTCGGCATGAGCGCGCGTATCGTCCCGCCCATGCAATGGTGGAACGATTTCCTCGACTGGTTTCAGTCCAACGCGGGGCAGAGCATCCTCTCCAGCGTGGTCATCCCGTTCGTCGCCATCGTGGTCGC
>JALYHS010000477.1 GCA_030776385.1 Actinomycetota bacterium | reverse complement strand
TCCCGGCGGGGCCGGCGGCGGCTTCCAGCGTCCCGGTGGCGCGCCCGGCACCACGACGGGCGGCTTCGCCGGTCGTCCCGGTGGCGGTGGCGGCCGTGGTCGTGGACCCGGCGGTGGCACGGCAGGTGCGTTCGGTCGCGGTGGTGGCAAGAGCCGCGCCCGCAAGTCGAAGCGGACGAAGCGTGCCGAGTTCGAGATGCGGGATGCTCCGTCGCTCGGCGGCGTCGCGATCCCGCGCGGCGATGGCAAGACGATCATCCGGATGCGCCGCGGCGCGTCCATTGCCGACCTGGCGGACAAGCTCGAGTTCGTGACCAAGTACTCGGTGCAGCCGGGTGCGCTCGTGACCGCGCTGTTCCACCTCGGTGAGATGGCGACCGCGACCGAGTCCCTGGATGACGCGACCTTCGCGATCCTCGGAGAGGAACTGGGATACAACATCCAGATCGTCTCGCCCGAGGACGAGGACAAGGAGCTACTCGACGGCTTCGACATCGACCTCGAGCAGGAACTCGCCGATGAGGACGACGACGATCTGGAGATCCGTCCCCCGGTCGTGACCGTCATGGGTCACGTCGACCACGGTAAGACCAAGCTGCTCGACGCGATCCGCGAGGCGAACGTCGTCGCGGGCGAGGCCGGCGGTATTACGCAGCACATCGGTGCGTACCAGGTCTGGACCGAGCACGAGGGCATCGAGCGCGCCATCACCTTCATCGACACCCCGGGTCACGAGGCATTTACCGCCATGCGTGCACGTGGTGCGCAGGTCACGGACATCGCGATCCTGGTGGTGGCCGCCGACGACGGCATCATGCCGCAGACGGTGGAGGCGCTGAACCACGCGCAGGCAGCCGGCGTGCCGATCGTGGTCGCGGTCAACAAGGTCGACAAGGAGGGGGCCAACCCCGCCAAGGTGCGTCAGCAACTCACCGAGTTCGGTCTGGTGGCCGAGGAGTTCGGTGGCGACACGATCTTCCGTGACGTCTCGGCGCTGCAGAAGCTGGGCATCGCCGAGCTCCTCGACGCCGTGCTCATCACGGCGGATGCCGGCCTCGACCTCCGCGCGAATCCCGACAAGGACGCGCGCGGTATCGCGATCGAAGCGAAGCTCGACAAAGGACGCGGCGCCGTGGCGACCGTGCTCATCCAGTCGGGAACGCTCCGGGTCGGCGACCCGATCGTTGCCGGAACGGCCTACGGCCGTGTTCGTGCGATGCACGACGAGAACGGCGATGTCGTCGAGGAGGCGTACCCGGCCCGTCCGGTGCAGGTGCAGGGACTCTCGACCGTGCCCCGCGCGGGCGACACCTTCCTGGTGACCGAGGACGACCGCACCGCTCGGCAGATCGCCGAGAAGCGCGAGGCCGTGCAGCGCAATGCTCAGCTGGCCAAGGCCCGCAAGCGCATCTCGCTCGAGGACTTCACCCGCGTGCTCGCCGAGGGCAAGGTCGACTCGCTCAACCTCATCATCAAGGGTGACGTCTCCGGTGCCGTTGAGGCACTCGAGGAGGCGCTGCTCAAGATCGAGGTCGACGACAGCGTCCAGTTGCGCATCCTGCACCGCGGTGTGGGTGCGGTCACCGAGTCGGACATCGACCTGGCGACGATCGACAACGCGATCGTCATCGGGTTCAACGTCAGGCCCGACGTCAAGGCTCGCGAGCGCGCTCAGCGCGAGGGCATCGACGTGCGTTTCTACTCGGTCATCTACGACGCACTCGACGACATCGAGTCGTCGCTCAAGGGCATGCTCAAGCCCGAGTTCGAAGAGGTGCAGTCCGGTGTGGCCGAGATCCGCGAGATCTTCCGCTCCAGCAAGGCCGGCAACATCGCCGGTGTCATCGTGCGCAGCGGAACGATCACGCGCAACGCCAAGGCACGCGTCATCCGTGATGGCGTGGTCGTGGGCGACAACCTCGCCATCGACTCCTTGCGTCGCTTCAAGGACGACGTCACCGAGGTGCGGACGGACTTCGAGGCCGGTATCGGTCTCGGCAAGTTCAACGACATCCAGATCGGTGACGAGATCGAGACGATTGAAATGAAAGAGAAGGTCCGGGCCTAGCCCATTGCTGGTTGAGTGGGCGCGCAGCGCCGTATCGAAACCCCGGTCTCGATACGCGCTCCGCGCTACTCGACCACCAAGCGCGACGAAGGAGAACCAGCATGGCGGGATCTGATCGGCCGGCGAAGATGGGCGACCTCATTCGCGAAGTGATCGCGAAGCGCATCGAGAAGGGGCTGCGCGATCCGCGGATGGGTTTCGTGACCATTACCGATGTGCGCGTCACCGGCGACTTGCAGCACGCCAGCATCTTCTACACGGTGTACGGCACCGACGAGGAGCGCTCCGAGACGGCCGCGGCCCTGAAATCGGCGACCGGGATGCTGCGCACCGAAGTCGGCAGAAACATCACCACCCGGCTCACGCCGAGTCTCGAGTTCATCCCTGACGGGATTCCCGAGAACGCGGCAGCCATCGACTCGCTGCTGCGCGAAGCGCGTGAGCGGGACAGCGCGGCCGCGGCTCTCGCCTCCCGGGCCAGCTATGCCGGCGACGAGGACCCGTACGTGAAGCCGCGCGAGCTCGCCGAGAACGACGCCGACGAGGAGCTCTAGGCCGCGCCTCCGCGCCGCTTTGTCGCACGCGCGCCGCAACTCCGCGGCGCGGCGGCAACATTCGGGCGCGGAGGGCCGGATGGCTTCGCGTGCTACGCCGTGACCTTCGCGGGCTTCTGCTTCTTCACGAAGAGGGTCTCGGCCTCCTCGAGCGAGATTCCGCGCGTCTCGGGCACGAACCGCAGCACGAAGATAAACGACAGCGCGGCGAAGAGCGCGTAGGCGCCGTACGTCACGACGAGCGACGCGGCGGCGAGCGGCGGGAACGTGATCGTGATCACGAAGTTGGCGATCCACTGGGCCGCGGCGGCCACTCCGAGGGCGCGAGCGCGGATGTGGTTCGGGAACATCTCGCCGAGCAGCACCCACACCACAGGACCCCACGACGCGCCGAACGCGACGACGAACACGTTGGCCGCGACGAGCGCGACAGGGCCCCACGCGCCCGGCAGCACGGGCGATCCGGCAACATTGTGGGCCTGGCTGAACGACAGCGCCATCACCCCGAGCGCGACCGCCATGCCCACGGAGCCGACCAGCAGGATCGGCTTGCGGCCGATCCGGTCCACCAGAGCGATCGCGATCAGGGTGACCAGGATGTTAGTGACCGAGGTGATCACCGAGATGGTGAACGAGTCCGACTCGGTGAAGCCGACCGCCCGCCACAGCGTCGTGGAGTAGTAGAAGATCACGTTGATGCCGACGAACTGCTGGAACACCGAGAGCGCGATCCCGATCCAGACGATCGGCTTCAGTCCGAGCGCGTTGCCGCGGAGAGCACCTTTGCGCTGCGCGAAGCTGTCGGTCTTGATGCCGTCCTGCAGATCCTTGATGCCGCGATCGACATCCGTGTTGCCCCAGAGCCGGATGAAGATCGTGCGGGCCTCGGCGTCCTTGCCCTTGAGCAACAGGTAGCGCGGCGACTCCGGCAGTGTCAGGGAGATGGCGCCGTAGACGACAGCAGGGATCACGCCGACCAGGAACATCCAGCGCCACGCGGGCATGCCCCACCAGAGCGTCTCACCCGCGCCACCCGCGATGTTGGCGAGCAGCGCGTCCGACAACAGGGCAGTGAAGATGCCGAGGGTGATGGCGAGCTGCTGCAGCGACCCGAGCCTCCCGCGGATCTGCTTGGGCGAGATCTCGGCGATGTAGGCGGGGGCGATGACCGAGGCGATGCCGATTCCGAGACCCCCGATGACACGCCAGAGGATGAGGTCGGCGACGCCGAAGGCGAAACCGGCCCCGATCGCGCTGACGAAGAACAGAATCGCGCCGATGACCATGGCCGGGATGCGACCCCAGCGATCGGCGAGCCGACCGGCAAGGTATGCGCCCACTGCGCATCCGAGCAGCGCGCTCGCGACGGCGAGGCCGGTGAGGGTGCTGGTGAGCCCGAAGTTCTTCTGCACGGCGTTGACGGCGCCGTTGACGACCGAGGAGTCGAAGCCGAAGAGGAATCCGCCGATCGCACCCGCGACGGCGAGGCCGATGACCTTCCCGTTGACGGTGGACTTGTCGGCAGCGTTCGCGGACGTCATGCCTCCACGCTAGTCGGGCGATCGCTCCCGTGCTGCCCGGACCAGGCCGGTGACGCCGAGCACCACGCCGACGATGCCCACCGTGCCGAGGAAGATCCACAGTGCCGCGCGTCCGTCGCCGTCGCGCAGCGACATGAGCGTCAGCCCGACCCCGCCGAGAAGCAGAAGCGCGCCGACGATGACCGCCATCCAGGCGAACTCCGGGTCGGGGGGCGGGCGACGTCGGGATGCTGTTGCTCGGGCTTTACGCACAGCGTCAGTATCCGCGGCGTGATCGAGCGTCGGCTGGGTGCGGCGCGCGGCTACTTGAGCAGCCGCGACAGCACACGGTCGGCGAGCGGCTTGCCGCCGGTCTGGCACGTCGGGCAGTACTGGAAGGTCGAATCCGAGTAGATCACCTGCCGCACGGTGTCGCCGCAGACCGGGCACGGGAGGCCGGTGCGCCCGTGCACCTGCAGGTTGCTCTTCTTCTCGCCCTTGAGTTCGCTTGCCGAGACTCCGTCCGCGCGTTCGACCGCGGATCGGAGGGTTGACTGGAGGGCGGCGTAGAGGCGCGCCGCGTCATCCGGCCCCATGTCGGCGGGCTTGAACGGGGACATCTTCGCCGTGTGCAGGATCTCGTCCGAGTACGCGTTGCCGATTCCGGCGATCGTCGACTGGTTGCGCAGAACGCCCTTGATCTGGGCGCGTCCCTGCGACGCGAGGATGCCGCGGAACAGCTCGAGCGTGAATGCCGGGCTCAGCGGCTCGGGCCCGAGTCGGGCGACGCCAGGTACCTCGCTCGCACGTCGGACGAGCGAAATCGCCAGGCTCTTCTTGCTGCCCGCCTCGGTGATGTCGATGCCGGAACCGTCGTCGAGGACGAGGCGCGCGGCGAGTGGCCCCTTGCCGGGACCTCGCAGCATCGGGGTGGGTGCGACCTTGCGCCAGCGCAGCCAGCCGGCGCGGGCCAGGTGGATGAGCAGGTGCAGTTGCCCGTGCTCGACGCCGTCCGCCGGCACGCTGTCGACGGCGAGATCGAGGTATTTGCCGTGCCGAGTGATGTCGCCGATCGTGCCGCCGTGCAGCGCGGTGAGCGGCGGGTCGTATGTCTTCAGCGCCGGGAAGGCGACGATGTCGAGCCGGTCAAGCACCCGCCCGCGCAGGCGCAAGCCCAAATCGGCGGCGAGCGCCTCCACCTCGGGGAGTTCCGGCATGGTGTCAAGTCTGGCCGATTGGTCCGGTCAGGCGGCGGGTTCGAAGAGAATCGTCGAGCTCGCGACATCCGCGGTCACCAGCGTCACCCGCAAAGCCTCGCCGGTCGACGGGTGACCGGAACACTCGCCGGTCACGGCCGGGTCGAGCAGCTGGACGACACTGCCACTCTTGTTCTGCGCGATGACCACGCCGTCGAAGGTCTCGCCGACGCGCGGAGCGAGGAGGGCTGCCTCGACGGCATCCAGGGCGCGGCGGTCGAGCTGACCAGACACGTTGCTGCTGCGGGACATCTCTGCGGGGAGCCCGGGGAGCGCGGCGCGCGCCCAGTCCGGGACCGGTGTGCCGGCGGCGAGCGCCTCGCAGATGACCAGGC
>JALYHS010000476.1 GCA_030776385.1 Actinomycetota bacterium | reverse complement strand
CTCCTTGGCGACGCGGATGATCTCGCTCACGTCGAGGTATGCCCGGACCGGATGCCCCTCCTCGCCGATCAGATAGGCCTCGTCGGCCTTGAGGCGGTGCAGCGAATTGCGATCCTCGTACGGGTAGACGGCGACCGTCTTCGCCCCCAGCTCGAACGCAGCTCGGAAGGCACGGATCGCGATCTCGCCGCGGTTGGCCACCAGGATCTTCTTGAACAAATTCGGTCCTCTCGATGCTGTCCCCAGCCTAGGGCGACAGGGAATGACGGCGGCGCGGTAGCGATGGCGCGCGAACGTCAAGAAGTGGGCTCTTTCAGAGTAGTGAAGGTAGGCTGTTTTTTCGTGCATGTGCTCAGCGTCAGCTCCCTCAAGGGAGGAGTGGGAAAGACCACCGTGACGCTCGGGCTCGCATCCGCCGCTTTCGCGAAGGGGATTTCGACGCTCGTCGTCGACCTCGACCCGCAGTCGGACGTCTCCACCGGGATGGACATCGCGGTCGCCGGCCACCTCAACATCGCCGACGTCCTGGCGTCGCCGAAGGAGAAGATCGTCCGTGCCGCGATCGCCCCGTCCGGTTGGACCAAGGGCCGCCCTGGCACGGTGGATGTACTGATCGGATCGCCGTCCGCGATCAATTTCGACGGGCCGCACCCCAGCATCCGGGACATCTGGAAGCTCGAAGAAGCGCTCGCGCACGTCGAGAAGGACTACGAGCTCGTGCTCATCGACTGTGCTCCCTCGCTCAACGCGCTCACGCGTACCGCGTGGGCCGCGAGCGACCGAGTGGCCGTCGTGACGGAGCCCGGCCTCTTCTCAGTGGCCGCCGCCGACCGCGCGCTGCGGGCGATCGAGGAGATCCGTCGCGGACTCTCGCCGCGACTTCAGCCGCTGGGCATCATCGTCAATCGTGCTCGCGTTCAGTCGTTGGAGCATCAGTTCCGCATCAAAGAGCTGCGCGACATGTTCGGGCCGCTCGTGCTGGCACCACAGCTGCCGGAGCGCACCTCGCTGCAGCAGGCGCAGGGGGCGGCCAAGCCGTTGCACATCTGGCCCGGTGAGAGCGCGCAGGAGATGGCGCGCAACTTCGACCAGCTGCTCGAGCGCGTGATGCGCACGGCACAGCTGTCGCCCGCGTAGCCACCGCTCGAACGATTTTTGGCAATTGGGCAAGGTGCCAGACGGGTCGAATTCACGAGGATGCCTGCCTTCAGCGGGCGCGCAGACTGCTCTCTTCAGCTGACGGCGCGCGTGGCGCGGCGCTGAGCGAGCTCGTCGGCCGGGTCTTCGCCCGGCGTCGAGTCGAGCTCGATGAGGCTAGACTCCACCTCGCGCAGCACCTTGCCGACGGCGATGCCGAAGACGCCCTGACCGCGGCTGACGAGGTCGATGACCTCGTCGTCGGACGTGCAGAGGTACACGCTGGCACCGTCGCTCATCAAGGTGGTCTGGGCGAGGTCGTAGACACCGGATTCGCGGAGCTGTTCGACGGCGACACGGATCTGCTGCAGCGAAATCCCGGTATCGAGCAGCCGTTTCACGAGTTTCAGAACCAGGATGTCGCGGAAGCCGTAGAGGCGCTGCGAGCCGGATCCGGCCGCTCCACGCACGGTGGGCTCCACGAGCTGGGTACGTGCCCAGTAGTCCAGCTGGCGGTAGCTGATGCCGGCCGCGCGGGCGGCGATCGTGCCTCGGTACCCCGAGCCATCGTCGAGTTCGGGCAGTCCGTCGGTGAAGAGAAGTCCGCGATCGTAGCGAGCTTCCTCGCTGCGGTTCACGTCGACCATGGTGTCCTCACCCTCAAGTTGAACTTGAAGCTCAACTTCCTCGTGTTTTCCACGCTACCCACCGGGACACGCCCGGGCAATGACATCCGCCCGAACTGCGCGGCGTGTCGCGTGAAACAGCTTGGCAAGCGTAGCGCGGCGGCGTGGACGTTGCGGGGAGCGGGCGCGCCGCAGAAGCGGCGGAGCCCTAAAGACGACGGAGCGCTAAAGACGACTCAGAGCCGAGCGGATGAGATTAGAGCGAACCACCTCGAGCTGTCCGGCGATCTCGCGCGCCATGTCGAGGGCCTTCGCCCGACTCGACGAGTCCTTGCGGCGCGCGACGGGGATCAGCGCGCTCTCGATGAGGCCGAGCTCGCGTTCGGCGGCGGCACGGAAGCCGCGCAGGTGCCGCGGCTCGATGCCGGAACGCTGCAGTTCGACGAGCGCCTTCAGCACCGACAACTCGTCGTCGCCGTAGTGCTCGGCCGCGACGATCAGCGAGGCGGTGACCGCGTCGCCCAGCAGCATCGGGGTCGCCCCCGCCTCCTTGATCAGCTCATCGCGGCTCAGTCGCCGATCGCTCGGCAGCATGGACGGGCCGCTAACGGTGACACCGCCGGGGAGAACCGGCTCTCGGCCGGCATCCAGATCTTCGAGGTAACCCCTGATGACCTTGAGCGGCAGGTAGTAGTCGCGCTGCATGGTGAGCACCAGACGCAGGCGCTCGAGGTCGGCCGGCGAGAACTTGCGGTAGCCGGACTCGGTGCGCGACGGCGTGACCAGGTGCCGCTCCTCGAGGAAGCGAAGCTTCGACGGCGAGAGGTCCGGAAACTCCGGGCTGAGGCGCGCAAGCACCTGCCCGATGCTGAGCAGTTGGATCCCCGGGACCGTTCGGGTCGGGGAGGTGACGCCCGCCATCAACGACTCGCGGGCGCGAGATCGAGCCGCGAAGCGTAGAACGTCAGTCGGAACTTGCCCACCTGGACCTCGGCCCCATCGCGGAGCAGAGCGGATTCGATGCGAACGCCGTCGAAGTACGTGCCGTTCAGCGATCCCAGGTCGTGCACCTGGAAGACCTTGCCGAGGCGAGTGAAGTCAGCATGACGCCGCGAGACAGTGACGTCGTCGAGGAAGATGTCGGCATCTGGATGCCGCCCCGCAACGGTCGAGTCGGAGTCGAGCAGGAATCGCGCGCCGACATTCGGGCCGCGCCGAACCACGAGAAGCGCCGAGCCGGACGGCAGAGCCGAGATCGCCTCCTGCTCGTCGGGCGAGATGCCCGCCTCCATCGCGGCGAGCTGCGCCACGAACTCGTCGGTGAAATGTGCGGTGGTGTCGTTGGAGGCGTTTGGAGACACAGAAGCACCGTTTGAAGACACAGAAGCACCGTTCTCGGGCGCTGCGGGAGAAGAATCTCCCGGGACGTCGTCGGCCATTGTGCCCTCCTTTAGCTGTCCACAGTATCGGATGCGGCGGCCGTCGCATCCCGCGGGATCCGGATGATCCGGCCCGCTTCGAGAGCGTAGATCACGCCCGCCCACCAGTACAGGAAAACGCCCCACAGAGCCGCGGCCCAGCCCACCGGATTGGCGATCTGGTCGATCGAGGGGAACGTCGCGGCCAGCACGAGCACCGGCATCGCGAAGAGCAATGCGAAGGTGCCCATCTTGCCCAGGTGGTGCACCGGCAGGGGTCCAAAGCCGTGATTGGCGAGCACGATGCCGAGTATCAGGAGCAGAACGTCCCGCGCGATGATCACGCCCGCAAGCCACCACGGAACGAATCCACCCCAGGCGAGGCCGATCAGCGTGGAGAAGATGAAAAGCCGATCCGCCGCTGGATCGAGGAGTTGGCCAACCCGGCTGACCTGGTTGAACTTGCGGGCGACGAAACCGTCGACGAAGTCAGTGGCGCTGGACACGACGAGTGTGATCAGAGCCGTCAGATATTCATGGGTCAGCAGAAAGACCAGGAATACGGGGATCAGGAGGAGGCGGAAGAAGCTGAGCGCGTTGGGGACCGTGGCGATCCGGGAACTCACAGTGGTCACTCCGGCCTCCTTTCTCGCGAGAGTCTAGC
>JALYHS010000475.1 GCA_030776385.1 Actinomycetota bacterium | reverse complement strand
ACCCCATACCGCCCGCCATCCACGACCCCGCTCTGTCTGGCCACCACTACCGTCCCTCCGACGAATTCACCCGTCCACAGGACAGGTTACCCAAATCGATTGCGCTCAGCGATCCCATGACTGGGGCTCCCTCGGATCTTTCGACAGATGGCCGGCGCTCACGGATCTGACCCAGTCGCGCGCAACCGGCTCGGTTGGCCATCCCCGCCGACCGACCACGCAACCCACCCCAGCGCACGACAGCCAAGGGGCCGGGGCCTGTGATTGATCACCCGCTCCGACCCCGGCCTGGCGGTTTGTGCTACTTCACCGAGCCCGCAGTCAAACCTCGCACGAAGAAGCGCTGGAGAGAAAGGAACACAATGACGGGAACGATGAGCACGACGAACGAGCCGGCAGCGACCAGGTTCCAACCTTGACTGTATTGACCAAGCAATCCCAGCAGGCCCTGCTGGAGAACCGGGTTCGTATTCCCAATGAAGATGTAGGCGACCAGGTAGTCGTTCCACACCCAGAGAAACTGGAACGCGGCGAATGACGCCAGAGCTGGGGTGGACATCGGGATGACCAGCCGCCAGAAAATTTGGAAGTGACTCGCGCCGTCCACGCGCGCCGCTTCGATCAATGCATTCGGCAACGTGGCCATGTAGTTCCGCAGGATGAAGATGCAGAGTGGCATGGCGAACGCGCTGTGCACGATCCAGGCGGCTGGAGGAGTTCCCGTGATCTGAATCCCTGTGACCTTGGTAATCGTGACGTAGGTCTGCAACACCGGGATCAGCGCGATTTGCACCGGAACGACGAGGAGGCCAACGATGATCGCGAAGTACGCCTCTTTGAACCGAAACTCGAGAAACGTAAAAGCGTAGGCAGCAAACGCGGCGAACATCAGCGGCAGGATCGTCGCGGGGACCGCCACCGCCACGCTGTTGAGGAACTCAGACGCCAGGCTCTGGCCGGTGCCACTGGTGGAGCCCGAAAGCGCGTTCACGTAGTTGGAGCCCGTCCATGCGGCGCCGGTCGGGTTGGTGAAAACCGTCCACCAGCCGGATGACGTCGCAGCTGTGGTGTCGCGGAAGCTCGTGATGAGCAGCCCGAGCACAGGCACCATCCAGAGCACCGCGAGGATCCCCAAAATGACGGTGAGCAATACACCTCGCCGCGGGCCCTTCGCCTTCGTGACCGTCCTGGCGGTCGATTGCGTCGCTCCCTGGATTTTGACGATGGTCGGAACGATTTCAGTCATCGGAGTGCCTCCTGATCCCTGTAGCTCTTGATCTGATAGAAAATCACGGGTATCACTGCAATGATCAAGAACACCACGACTGCTGCAGCCTTGCCGGGGTTCTGAAAGGCGAAGAGCTGATTGTAAAACTCCACGCCCAACACGTTGGTGTTGTTCTGCCCCTTCGTCATTGCGAAGACGATGTCGAAGATCTTCATCACCCCGATCAGCACCGTGATGAATACTGCGACGATCGTCGTCCGCACCTGCGGTACGACGATCCGGAAGAACGTCTGCCGCTCGTTCGCACCGTCGATTCTTGACGCCTCAATGGTTTCTTCCGGCACCGCCTTGATTGCTGCCGAAAGAAGCACCATCGCATACCCGGCGTTCAGCCAGATCACGACGACCATGATCACGAAACTGTTGATGTGGAAGGCGTCGTTCTCGGTCCACGCGATTGGCGATTGCCGGAAAAGACCGGTCCAGATTGCATTCAGTAGGCCGACCTGCGATTGCCCCGCGGCATTGTAGAAGTAGACGAAGTTCCAGATGGCGGCGGCGGCGATGAAGCTGATCGACATGGGCAGGAAGATGATCGTCTTGAACGCCTTTTCGCGTTTTGCGCCGAGCCGATCAGAGAGCGTCGCAACGAACAGCCCGATGACCACAGTGACCGCCGGAACGACGAGGATCCAGAGAAGGTTGTTCAGCAGTGTAGACAAGAAGCTCGGCGACGTCAGCAACTGAACGTAGTTCTTCAGGCCCGCGAAGCCCGTTGATGTGCCATAGGCATCGTAGCCCTGGAAGCTTCCCCAGATCGTTGTGGCGAGCGGGGCGAGAAGGAAAACCAAAATGAGGACGATCACTGGGCCCAGGAATACGTATGGGAGAAGCCGCCTGTTCCACTTCGTATTCGTCTTTGACACGAGGAAGTTGAGGCCGAGATAGATGAGAAACGAGATAGCGAGGCCGCCCACGACGGACGCGAGCACGCTGACGATCTGCACAGTGGTACCACCTGACTACGTTGTGAGGAAATGCGGACTTGTGTGATCCCGGACGATTCAGATCATTTGTGGACGACCGGGGGAAAGGGGGTGGTCGCCGGTCGCTGCCCGACGACCACCCGTGATGCTTACCGGTCAGTTGGTCGGCCAGGATGCGTCGATATTCTTCAGCGTCGCGTCGATCGATTGCTTACCACCAGCCCATGCCGTCAACTCAGTCCACTCAGTGCCGGACCCCACCGCGCCGGGCATCTGATCGGATGCGTCGAAACCGAACGTTTTCGCGCTTGAAACCGCCTTGGCAGCGATCCCTTGGAAGGGGCTCGCGTACTGGGACGCATCGAAGCCGTTGTGCGGGGAGAGGAACGACGACCACTGCTTCGCATACCCATGCGTGCCGAATTCCTTGCCCACGAGGTAGCTGACGACTGCCTTCACGGCATCGCTCTTTTTGAAAGCGCCGACGATGTCGCCGCCGCCGAGCGCGCCGGATGTGACAGCGTCGGCTGGGGTGGGCAGGGGGAATGCGTTGACGTTAGTGAGATCACCTTTCGCGATCTGCGCCTGGATGTCCGCCGGGAAGAACCCGGTGATGAACGTGCCCTGGCGCATCATGAAGCACTGCCCATTCGCGGCACCGGTCACGAACAAGTTGTTGCCAGCTGTCGAGAACGGAGTCGCAGTGATCGCGGTCTGGCCACCGTTGACTGCGCCCGGCGCGAAGATCGTGTCAGCGACCTTGGCCGCGGCCTTCTTCACGAGGGGCGAATCGAACAGGAGCTTGTGACTGATCCAGTCGTTGTACTTCGTCAGGCCGCCATATCGCAGTACGTACTCCTCAAGCCAGTCGGTCATCGGCCAGCCGTCCTTATCGCCGACACACCAGGGGGAGCCCTTACCGTCAGAGATGATCTTCTGCTGGAGTGCCACGAGATCGGCGTCACTCGCCGGAACTGTGTATCCGGCTGCTGTGAACGCAGCCGGGTTGTACCAGACCAACGACTTCACGTTGATGGAGTAAGCCAGCCCGTAGGTCTTGCCGCTGACCTGCGCAATCGTCGGGAGCCCCGACGCCTCATCCGAGGTCGCGCTCTTCAGGTCGATCAGGTCATCGAGAGGAACCATCCCCTGGCTGACCAGCCCCTTGAGCACTCCGGGTGCGGGGAAAATCGCCACGTCCGGCGCCTGTCCACCTTTGACCTGCGTGACGATGGACGTCTGGAAGCTATCGCTGCCGCTGTACTTCACCGTCAACCCGAGCGGCTTCGCCCAAGCGCTCACGTCCGCTTGGAAGGCGGTGGCCTGCTGACCGGTGAAGGCGCCGCTGATGTTGACCGTCTGGCCCTTGACGCCACTCGACGAGCTGGAGCCACCACCCGACGTGCCTGAACACCCGCTCAGGGCGACGGCGGTGCCAGCCAGTACAGCCCCCACCACGAATATGTGCTTTCGAAGTCTCATGAGACTCCTACCTTTCTTCAATGAACGGTAAGCCAAAACGTTTTACCTTCGCTTACGGTAGCCCTCCCGATAGGATATGACCACAGGCAGCAATGCTACGAACAGGTAACGATTGAGCTTTCGGCCGAGGGGGTCTCATGCGTCTCTTTGGGTGTACGCCAAACCGGGCGGCATGTCAGGTTCACAGCCCCCAAGCGCACGAGTCGGCTACGCGAAGAGTCGCAGCTGACTCACGATTGCAACCATGCCGTCGCCGCCCCCGCGATGCGGCCGTCGACCAGCGGACTGCTAGCAAGCAGCGTTCTCCCCGCGGGCAATAAGAACGGTTCGTCACCGAAGTTCGTGACGCAGGTCCAGCCGTTGGTGCGGCGGAAGGCCAGCACATCGGGCCGACCGGTCTCGAGCCAGTCCAGGCC
>JALYHS010000474.1 GCA_030776385.1 Actinomycetota bacterium | reverse complement strand
TCTGATGGACGAGCCATGTTCCGCGCTCGACCCGACCTCGACCCGCGTGATCGAGGAGACCATGATCGAGCTCGCCCGCGAGGTCACGATCGTGATCGTCACACACAACATGCAGCAGGCGCAGCGTGTCTCGAACAACTGCGCCTTCTTCCTCGCGGCGCAGGGCACCCCCGGCGGCATCGTCGAGCAGGGCGACACCGAGATGATGTTCAGCAGTCCGAGCGACTCTCGCACCTACGACTACGTGAATGGACGATTCGGATGATGCCCTCTCACCCACGCCTCGCCGCGGCCGCGATCGCCCTAGGCTGCGCGGCACTCGCGCTCACCGGATGCACTGCTGCCACCTCAGCGACCTCGACTCCCGGCGCGAGTCTCGAGCCCACACTCGGAGCCAGCGCGTCGGGGGGCAGAGCACTGAATCCCACCAAGGCGTCGCAGTTCGCATGGCGCGTCGTCGGCTCAAGCAAATATGTCAACGGCTCGACGGACGTCTGCGACCTCAGCCTCCCCATCGTGATCGAGGATGCGTCCGTCGCCGCGGGGCCCGGGACCGACTACCCGCAGTACAGCTTCACCATCCGCGCAGGCCAGATCAGCTACGGCACGATCTGGCCGACCGCCGATCCTGGTACCGGCATCCTCGAGGGGACGGGCGCCTACGCGGTCGCATACGATTCTTCGGGTCTGCCCGTTTCCGCGAGCGGTTCGACGCGCCTCCTATGGCGCGATCCGAGCAGGTCGCCGGTGACGACGAAGCGATCCGACGCGGTGAAGCTGACCTTCATCAGCGAGCCCCGCGCCGATCGCTGCTCGTATTGAGGCATCCGGCTCGGCTCGGCTGCGCGTCTGGCAGACTTGACGGGCGCCCGATGCTGCGGCTCACGCGCGCGATCCGCTGTGGTGTAACGGCAGCACTTCGGCCTTTGGTGCCGTAAGGTCCGGGTTCGAATCCTGGCGGCGGAGCTCGGAGAGGTTCCGATCTCTCAGCCAAAGAGTTTGGACATCTGCGACCACGGGGAACTCCAGTTAGCCGACCGTCCCATTCGTGTAGGTGGTGACGGTCTGTGCTTGGCCACTGAGCGCGCCGGTGGCTGCCGGACCCTGCCCGCTGATGACGTGATCGATCGTGCCCGCGTTCGTGTTCAGTGCGACCGTGGTGAGGTCGTGCATCACGACGCCGGGCCGGTTCGGAACTTCGAACGATTGGGTCGCGTGCAGGGTGGGGTCGACGTTGGTGAAGATGTAGCTGCCGAGGCCCCACGCCTCGTGCGTTGTGACCGTGTCCGCAACTTTGTACGCGGCGTAGCCGTTGAGTCCGTCGTGCTGCCAGGCCGCTTGGCTCGGCACGTCGTATGGGAGCTCGTTCTGGAAGAACACGGTCCGGCCGCGCTCGCCGTTCCAGATGACGTTGTACTTCTGGTAATGCTCGACGAAGAGACCGGTTGCGGTGACGTCGTCCCCGTTCACGACGACTCCGGTGTCAGCGGTGTTCACTGTCCAGCCGACCGAGCCGGCGACGCCGTGGTCGGCGCGCCATGCCCAAACGTCGTCGAGGATCGTGCGGTTGCTATTGACTTCGAGGCTGGTCGTGGCTTTGCCGACGTGGGGTCCGCCAACGCGGAAGAACACGTCCTGCAAGGCGGTCGGGTCGCTGCTGCGGCCTTCGTGCTCGCCTCCTTCGTGAACGCCGTCGCTGCCGTTGGTGCTGCCGATGCGCAACAGGGTCGGGGAGTTCACTGTGCCGGCGTCGAAAGTCAGACCGGCGATGTCGACGCCCTGGACGTCTGCCACGGTCATCGGGATGGCGCCGTTCTGCGCGGTCAGTGTGGCAAGACCGAGGCCGAGGACGATCGTGTCGGCGCGCTTGACAGCGATGCTCTTCGCGACGTCGTAGACGCCGGGAGTGACGAGAAGGTTCTTGCCCTGCGACAGGGCGGAGTTGATCTTGGCGAGCGTGTCGCCGGGATGGGCGATGTAGAAGCTACTCAGCGGCAACGACCGGCCGGGGGTGTGGCCATTCGCCCAGGTGGTGCCGACGGAGTTCGTCTGAGTAGTGGGGACGAACACCCGGTATGCGCCGCTCACGTCCAGGTAGAGGTACGGCTTCTCGCGCGATACCGGCGTCGCCGTCAGGGTGGTATACGGCGGGACCGGGAAGGACTGGGCCGGGGCGTTGATGTCGCCCGAGAACACCTGATTCCAGACACCGTTGGACCACCCTGTGCCCAGGTCGCTGTTGCGGACGTAGAACTGCTGCTGCGATCCGTTGAGAGCTCCGCCCTCCAACCGTGAGTCGGCCACGAACCCGCCGCTCGCATAGTTGGGGCTCTCGCAGTAGGGCATGAAAGTGGTGTAGTCCTTGACGTCCACCCGGCGCATCGGTGCGGCCTGAGACACCGCCCACATCTCGTTGCCGGTGTGACACGCGTCGGCGGTCGGGACCACATGGATGGTCAGGTTCGACACCGAGCGCCAGAAGGTATCCAGCGAGCCGCTCCCGTTGCGGCCGATGGCGGTGACTCCGCCGTTGATGGTCACTCCCGACGGGTCCTGGCCGAGCCCTTCGACCTCGGTGTAGTAGCCCACTCGGATGTCCAGCGGATTGGTGCTCGTGCCGTATGTTCCGGGTGCGAACAGGAGCGCGTATCGCTGGGTGCCCATCTCGTTGTCGGCCTGTTGCGAGTAGACAGCGTCGACCTTGGCCTGGATATCGGCCTGAGGCATGTCAGGAGTGAAGACGATCACGTTCGGGCCGAGCTCGGGTGCCGAGGGACGTGGCGAGGCCACGGCGCTCTGGGTGCATGCGAGGAAGCCGATCGTTGCGGCGGCGACGCCAACCGCGACACCGATCGGGCGCCGACGTGACGGGATCGTATCGCTGAGCGTTCGCGAAAAGAGGGACACCGCAGACCTGCTTCCGTGCGAGGAGGCAACGGCGTCGTCCAACCGGGAGGACCAGAAACATCCTCGGGGCGGGCATCGTCGGCCGCCTGAGTGAGGGGAACGTCCGAAGCGTAGCACCTGGCCAGAATGGGGCGACGAGCCGCTTTCCAGGGGTCTCGATACGATCGCTCCGCGGTCTACTCGACCAGCAAACGCGCGCGCTTCGCGTACTCGACCGGCGGGAGCGGGGCAGAATGGGCGTCATGACCGACCCCCGTCTTGCCGTGATCGTCCTCGCCGCCGGGCAGGGGACCCGCATGAAGTCCTCTCGGGCGAAGGTGCTGCATCCGCTGGCCGGGGTGCCGCTCATCGGGCACGTGCTGGCGACGGCTCGCGAACTGTCCGCCGCGCACGTGATCGCGGTCGTCCGACACGAGCGCGAGACGGTCTCGGCCGCGATTCTCGAGCTGATGCCGGAGGCGGTCGTCGTCGATCAGGATGCCACCCCCGGGACCGGCCGTGCGGTCGAGCTCGGCATCGCGGCGCTGCCGTCCGAGTTCGATGGCGAGATCGTCGTCGTGAGCGGAGACGTTCCGCTGCTCGACGCGGCCACCCTGTCCGGACTGATCGTCGCCCATCGTGCGGCGGCATCCGCGGCGACGGTGCTGAGCGCGATGGTCGAGGATGCGACCGGTTACGGGCGGATCGTGCGAGACAGTTCTGGCACGCTTCTCCGGATCACCGAGCAGAAGGATGCCACAGCAGACGAGCTGGCCATCCTCGAGATCAACTCCGGAACGTACGTGTTCGCGGCATCCGCTCTTCGCGCCGAACTGCCGCGGATCGGCACCGACAACGCGCAGGGCGAGAAGTACCTCACCGACATGATCGGGGTGCTGCAGGCGGCCGGACAGGTCGTGGATGCGGTGCCCGCCCCCGCGGCCTGGATGGTCGAGGGCGTCAACGATCGCGTCCAACTCGCCGTGACGGCGGCCAGGCTCAACGCGATGATCGTGCGCGGCTGGCAGCTGGCCGGGGTGACGGTACAGGATCCGGCGACGACGTGGATCGACATCCGCTCCTCCCTCGCCGAAGACGTCGAGCTGTTGCCCGGCACGCACATCGCGGGCGCCACGTCCGTCGCGCGCGGCGCACGGATCGGACCGCAGACCACCCTCGTCGACTGCGAGGTGGGCGAGAACGCCACGATCAGCCGCACGGACGCGACGCTCGCGGTGGTCGGCGCCGGGGCATCCGTCGGGCCGTTCGCCTTTCTGCGGCCGGGCACCGAGCTCGCCGAGAACGGCAAGATCGGCACCTTCGTCGAGACCAAGAACGCGAAGATCGGCGCGGGAAGCAAGGTGCCGCATCTCAGCTACATCGGCGACACCACGGTGGGCGAGGGATCGAACATCGGCGCGGGCACCATCACCGCCAACTACGACGGCGTGAACAAG
>JALYHS010000473.1 GCA_030776385.1 Actinomycetota bacterium | reverse complement strand
GTCCTTGCGTGCTCGTGGCGATCGGCGCGCCGCCATTAGCCAGAGCTTCGTGGAACTGCGTTTGGTTCCGCGTTTGCGAACTATCCGAATCTCGTCCGGAGGGGCTGTAACGGCGGGGTTCCGCAGCGGTTGTAGTCAGCGTGCGCGCTCACTTCTCGCTCCGTCGCCTGCTGCTGATCGCCTTCGTCGTGGGTGGGCTAGCGAATTCGGTGTCGGCGCTGGCTTCGCCGTCTCATGCCGCCAGCGTGCGGTCCGGGGAGGTGTCCTACCCCGCCGGCGTCAGCGCGCGTCCGATCGGCGTGCATTCGATGCTCCACCTGAACACGCCGTTCGCGGCCAAAAGGGCGATGTTCCAGCAGGCTGCCGCCATGGGCGCCTCTGAGATCCGCCTGGACATCGAGCTCTCGTCTGTCTTTCCTAGCCCAGCACCGCCACGCTCGCGGCCCCACGATCCACTCGCGGGCTTGCCGCTGATCGGTCATCCGACGCCTGCCGCACGCAAGGATGCTCCGACCGCGGCGCCCGCCTGGAGCGGCGTGGACGAGTACATGGAGCTCGCCCAGCGCTATCACCTCCGGGTGCTCGCAGACCTCACCTCAACGCCTCACCACATGGCGGATTGTCCGTCCGGCACTCCAGAGAGGGAGACCTACCGCTGCCCGGCCGATCCCGTGCAGTGGGCCGCGGCTGCCGGTGCGATCGCCGCCCACACCCGCGGGGTGATCGACGACTTCGAGATCATCAACGAACCGAACGGCCGGTGGGCTTTCCTTGGATCGCCCGCGCAGTACGCGGTGATGCTCTCCGACGCCTACCGCGCCATCCACGCCAACGATCCGGCGGCGCAGGTCGTGCTCGGCGGGATCATGAATCCCAACTCGACTGGTCTGGCGTGGATGAACGCGATGCTCGCCACCGCTGGCGTCGACGCTCTCCACAGCTTCGACGTCGCCAACGTCCACGTGCGCGGTGCCGTCTCACAGGCCGGCTCGGAGGTGTGCGAATGGCGCAGCTACCTGGCGAGGGAGAAGTTCGCGGGCCCGCTGTGGGTCACGGAGACCGGGTACCCGGCCAGCCCCGCGTCACAGTCGCAGCCAGGGTTCCGAGACGGCGCTGCCGCTCAGGTCCGGTGGCTCGATGACGCCGTCCCGGCGATGCTCGTGGCAGGCTCAGCCAAAGTCTTCGTGACCGAACGTGACTGGGGGCCGCGCCCGTTCTCAAGCGAAGGAGTGCTCCGCACCCCTGATCCGCTGCCCGCGTCTGTCGCGCCCAAGCGCCGGGCGAGCTTCTACGCCGTACAGCGACTGGCGCGCGAGGGCCGCACCGCGATCGTCAGGGCGTTCATGCATCGGTCAGGCGATACCGGACCACAGGCGCGGTTCGCTGGCGCCGCGTGTGTCCCCGATCCGAGCAGGAACGGGACCTTGAGAGGGGGCCGAGGCGTCAGACCCAAGGGCTAGCTATCGGCTGAACAGGGGGAGAGACTGACGGCCGCCAAGCCCCTCGAGGCGAGCCCTGTGTCCCGAGACACGTGAGGCACGGTGTCCGAGACCTCACAAAAGCGAGATCGACGAGACTCGAACCCGCGACCTCCGGCGTGACAGCGCACGCTCGAATCAGCGGCGTCGCCAACGCGCACGCCTGCCTGGTCGCCCAGAAAGCACCACACGAGTTTTTGGCTCGGCGCGAGCGCGCGGACAAGTGCTTCGCGCGAGGAGCACGCGCCCAGCTTCGCCGCCGCCCGATAGCTCCTGGTCGCCGGTGCCATGACGCCGATCCGTGCCGAGCCGACGATCCCAATCGCGGCGGAGCGCTCGTCAGCTGCCGGCAGCCGGCGTCCTCCAGACGTCGCGGGGCCGTCGGAATTTGAAGCCGTCTGCCGGGTTTAGGCACTTCAGGAATGGCAAGAGATTTCATCCCGGTTGACCGCGGTCAGGTGCCGTTGATCCCGCCGTCGTTGGTCGAGTGGCTGCCTGAGGACCACCTGGTTTGGACGGTCATCGGAGCGGTGGAGCAGGTGGATCTGAGC
>JALYHS010000472.1 GCA_030776385.1 Actinomycetota bacterium | reverse complement strand
GTTGAGACCTGAGCTCGTCGAGACCTGATCTCGACAAGCTCGATCACCGAAGGCTCGATCACCGGAAGCTCGATCACCGAAGGCTCGATCAGCGGAAGCTCGGTCAGCGGAGGCTCGATCAGCGGAGGCTCGATCAGCGCTAGAGCGTCAGCGCCTTCTCGATCAGCTCGGCCTGCTGCGCCGCGCTCCGCTTCGACGATCCCGTCGCGGGCGAGGCGGATGCCGGGCGTGACACCACGCGGATCGTGCGTCCGTTCAGGTGCTTGACCAGTTCCACGTCGATGAACGGCCACGCGCCCTGGTTCTCCGGCTCATCCTGCACCCAGACGAGCTCGGCGTTCGGGTAGCGGTCGAGCACGGGCTGGAGCTGCGGAGTCGGCAGCGGGTAGAACTGCTCGAGGGTCACGAGGGCGATCTGGTTCGCGACATCCGGCTTCTTCTCCATCTCGGCCAGGAGGTCGTAGTGGAGCTTGCCCGCGTGCATCAGGATGCGGCGCACCGATCCGCCGTCGACGTTCGCCAGGCGCGGGTCGTCGAGCACGGGCTCGAACTTGCCGTGCGTGAAGTCGGCGACCTCGCTTGTGGCGCCGCGCAGACGCAGCATCGACTTCGGGGTGAAGACGACGAGCGGTCGGCGCGGGCGGGCGTATGCCTGGCGACGCAGCAGGTGGAAGTACGACGCCGGAGTCGACGGACGCGCGAGCGTCATGTTGTTCTCGGCGGCGAGCTGCAGGTAGCGCTCGATGCGCGCGGAGGAGTGATCGGGACCCTGCCCCTCATAGCCGTGCGGCAGCAGCAGCACGAGGCTGGAGCGCTGGCCCCACTTCTGCTCGGCGCTGGAGATGAACTGGTCGATGATGATCTGCGCGCCGTTGGCGAAGTCGCCGAACTGTGCCTCCCAGAGGACGAGCGCGTCGGGACGCTCGACCGAGTAGCCGTATTCGAACGCCATCGCCGCGTACTCGCTGAGCAGCGAGTCGTAGATCGCGAAGCGCGCCTGCGAGTCCGACAGGTTGGCGAGCGGCAGCCACTCCTGGCCGTTCTCGCGATCGTGGAACACCGAGTGCCGCGAGACGAAGGTGCCGCGGCGGGCGTCCTGGCCGGCGAGACGGACCGGGGTGCCCTCGAGCAGCAGGGAGCCCAGGCCGATCAGTTCGCCGAAGCCCCAGTCGATCGAGCCCTGACGGCTCATCTCGAAGCGCTTCTTGAGCAGCTGCTGCAGCTTGGCGTGCACGTGGAAACCCTGGGGCGGGTTGTCGTGCGCGTCGCCGATCAGCTCGACGACACTCTGGTCGATGGCCGTGGAGTCCGGCTCGATGATGTTGTCGTCCTGGTCGGAGCTGGTGTGACCCATGTCGGCCACCGGCTTGCCGTCGGCGCCGATGATCGGGATGGTCCCGGTCTGCGCGGCGTGCGTCTGCGCGAATGCGCCCTCGAGACGCTCCTGGAAGTCCTTGTGGGCGGCCTCGTACTCCTCCTCGGTGATGTCGCCGCGACCGACGAGCGCTTCGGTGTAGAGGGTTCGAACCGAGCGCTTCGCCTCGATGAGGTTGTACATCAGCGGCTGAGTCATCGAGGGGTCGTCGCCCTCGTTGTGACCGCGGCGGCGGTAGCAGACCAGGTCGATGACCACGTCGCGTTTGAACTGCTGGCGGTATGCAAACGCGTGCTGCGCGACCCGCACCACGGCCTCGGGGTCGTCGCCGTTCACGTGGAAGATCGGGGCCTGGATGGTCTTCGCGACATCCGTGGAGTAGATCGAGCTGCGGCCCTCGCTGGGCGGGGTGGTGAAGCCGACCTGGTTGTTGATGACCACGTGGATGGTGCCACCGGTCTTGTATGCCCGAAGCTGCGACATCTGCAGGCCCTCGACCACGACGCCCTGCCCGGCCATCGACGCGTCGCCGTGGACCAGGATCGGCAGGGTCGAATAGTGACCGTCGCCCTTGCGGTCCTGCTTCGCCCGCACGACGCCCTCCAGGACGCCGTTCGCGGCCTCGAGGTGGGACGGGTTCGCGGCCAGATAGACCGGCATCTCCTTGCCGGACGCGGCCACGAAGGTGCCCTCGGTGCCGAGGTGGTACTTCACGTCGCCGGAACCGTGCACGGTCTTCGGGTCTTGCGTGCCTTCGAACTCGCGGAAGATCTGGCCGTACGTCTTCCCGGCGATGTTCGTCAGCACGTTGAGACGGCCACGGTGAGCCATGCCGATGGCGACCTCATCGAGGCCAGCCTCCGTCGCCCCCTGCAGGATCTCGTCGAGCAGCGGGATCGTCGACTCGCCGCCCTCCAGGCTGAAGCGCTTCTGGCCGACGTACTTGGTCTGAAGGAAGGTCTCGAAGGCCTCCGCCTCGTTGAGCTTGCTCAGGATGCGCAACTGCTCGTCGTGCGTCGGCTTCTCGTACTTCTGCTCGAGCCGCTGCTGGAACCACGCGCGCTGGTCCGGATCCTGGATGTGCATGTATTCGATACCGGTCGTGCGGCAGTACGAGTCGCGGAGCACACCGAGGATCTCGCGCAGCAAGGCCGCGCGCTTGCCGCCGAACCCGCCGGTGACGAACTCGCGGTCGAGGTCCCAGAAGGTCAGGCCGTGGCTGCCGATCTCCAGGTCGGGGTGCGTGCGCTGCTTGTACTCGAGCGGATCGATGTCGGCCATCAGGTGGCCGCGCACGCGGAACGAGTTGATGAGCTCCTGCACCCGAGCGGTCTTGCCCGGCATCTCTGCCAGGTCGACGCTGATGTCCTCGGCCCAGTGGATCGGGTCGTACGGAATGCGCAGCGCCGAGAAGATGTCCTCGTAGAAGCCGTGCTGACCGATCAGCAGTTCGTGGATGATCTTCAGGAACTCTCCGGAACCCGCCCCCTGGATGACGCGGTGGTCGTAGGTGCTGGTGAGCGTGATCGTCTTGCCGATCCCGAGGTCGCTGAGCGTCTTCTCGGAGGAGCCCTGGAACGCGGCCGGGTACTCGAGAGCACCCGCACCCACGATGCATCCGGCCCCCTGCATCAGGCGCGGGACCGAATGCTCGGTGCCGATGCCGCCCGGATTGGTGAGCGAGATCGTCGTTCCGGCGAAGTCGGCCGCGGTCAGCTTGTTGCCGCGGGCGCGGACCACGACGTCCTCGTACGCCCCGAGGAACTCGGCGAACGTCATCGTGTCGGCGCGCTTGATGCTCGGAACCAGGAGCGAGCGGGTGCCGTCTGGCTTCGGGAGGTCGATCGCGATGCCGAGATTGACGTGCGCGGGCGCGACCACGGAGGGCTTGCCGTCGACCTCGGTGTACGACACGTTCTGGCTGGGGAAGGTCTTGAGGGTCCGCACGATCGCCCAGCCGATGAGGTGGGTGAACGAGACTTTGCCGCCGCGCGCTCGGCGCAGATGGTTGTTGATGACGATGCGGTTGTCGATCATCAGCTTCGCCGGGATGGTGCGCACCGACGTCGCCGTCGGGACCAACAGGCTCTGATCCATGTTGGCGGCGAGCGTCTTGCTCATCCCGCGAAGCGGCGTGACCACGTCTTCGTCGACGGCGGGCTGCTCGCCGGCGACCACGGGGATGCTGGAGGTCTTCGGCGCCTCGGCGGGGATCGGCTGCGGCTTGGCCGGTGCCGAGGTGGTACGTGCGACGGGGGTGGCGCCCGTGGTGGGGCCGCTGGTCGAAACCGGTTCGCTGGTCGAGCTTGTCGAGACCGGTTCGCTGGTCGAGCTTGTCGAGACCGGTTCGCTGGTCGAGCTTGTCGAGACCGGTTGAGCGGGGGTGGTTCCGACAGGCTCAACCACCGACTGCTCAACCACCGACTGCTCAACCACAGAGGTGCCGGCCTCGGCGGCGGCGGCGACCTCTGGCGTGATGATCGGGATCGAGGTGGTGGGCGTCTGGTCGCCGACCGGGTGGTAGCTCTCGAGCACGGGCCACCAGCTCTTGTCGACGGAGTTCTTATCGACGAGGTAGCGCTCGTGGAGTTCGTCGACGAGCCATTCGTTGGCTCCGAACTCACCCGAGTTGGGGTCGTCAGATGCGGTTCCAGTGATGGGGCTTGACACGGCTTCAAGCTTAACCACTCAGGGGCTCGTCTGCGGGTCCATGACCCGGGTAGGTGCCGGAAGTTTCTCGCTTCTTGCCTCTACCGTTGGGTCATGCGCTTCCTCGGCCCGCTCCCCGCCCACGATCTGACCTATTCGGACGTCTTCCTGGTTCCCAGCCGCTCGGCGGTGACAAGCAGGCTCGATGTCGACCTGGCTCCCGGTGATGGCAGCGGAGCCACCATCCCGATCGTGTCGGCGAACATGAACTCGGTCACCGGCCCACTGCTCGCGGC
>JALYHS010000471.1 GCA_030776385.1 Actinomycetota bacterium | reverse complement strand
GAGGAAGCCGCCGAGGAAGGCCCACTCGCTCTTGAATCCGGCACGATGCAGAGCGCCGATCGGGTTGAGACCGGCCGACTGCGCGGCCTTGGCGCGGTCGATCGCGTCGTCCTTGATCGAGGACGCCTGGTTCTTGATGGAGCTCATTGTGATTCCTTCTCTTCGTGGGATGGGGTTGTGGGTGGGTGTGGGGCTATGGGGGCGCGTGGTCAGCGCGGCAGAGCGGCGAGCGAGCGGACGCGGATGCCGCGGAGCGAGAGACGTCGCAGCGCCCGAGTCAGATTCATCCGGGTGGGTCTCTCGAGAGCAATGAGCGTGTCGAGCCCGCCGAGCTGCGCAACCGCGCGCTCGACGACGTCGGCGCACACGCCGGTGTCCGAGAGGTCGCCAGGCAGGAGGGCGACGATTCCCCCTTCCGCACGTGCGATGGCCGCCGTGATTTCGGCCTCCTCGGGATCGTCCCCTCGATACCCGATCGCGACGTCCGCGCCGGCACGTGCATACGCCAGGGTGATCTCCCGGCCGAGCCCGGCATCCCCGTCGGCGATCAGAGCTTTCCGTCCGCGCATGCGTCGACCCGCGGGGCCGACTGCCTTCGAGTTCACGGGATCACCTCCGGGGTGCGTCTCCCTTCACGCTAGGCGTCGCCGCCCAGGAAAAAGGATTCGCCCAGGTGGTACTCAGGCCGAGAGCCAGCGGTGCCACTCCGAGGGCAGCTTCAGGGCGGGCTCGTCGCCCTCGCCCGCCGCGGCGTGCTGCGCGTAGATCGTGACGAGCGGCCAACGCTGACCGTTCTCATCGTGGTAGTCGAGGCGCGACTCGAGCTCGATTCCCGCGGCGAGCTGACGCTGGAGCCGCTTCAGGTAGCGCACGAGGTACTCCTCGTCTGCCGGGAAGACCGTGCCATCCGCCGACTCGGTGGCGATGGTGTCTCCACGTCCTCCGGCGAAGCGCGAGCCGCCGCTCGCCGCGAACATGCGGTCGCGGATCTCGAGCAGTCTGCTGGTGCTCGCCGCCCACGCGGCCACGTCCTTCGCCGTGATCGTGCTCCACGGAGGCGGGGTCAGCGGCGTCGTCTGCAGAGTGGGGACGGCATCCGCGATGGCGACCTGGATCTTCAGGTGGCGGCCCAGTTCCACGGCGAGGTGCTCGAGTCGAGACGACTCGACGGTGACCTCACCGAGTTGCTTCAGCAGGACCTCGTTGGCGTGTCCGGAACCGACGGTGGGGGAAACCATGCTCATGAATGAAATCGTGCCAAAAGGAGAGCCGCGGGGGCACCCCGTTGACGTCGAGCGGCGCGGCCCCTAAGTTGTCCCAACTGTGCAGTGCGTCCGCGGACCTGCGCTGACATACAGGTGCGGCCGGTGGAACGAGTCCACCGGCCGCATCCGGTCCCAGAGGTGACGCGCAGTCAGACCGCGCGACGACCCGTGATGACGCGGGCCAGCCAGACGATCACGGCGATGATGGCCAGCACGATCCCCACCCAGAGGAGGAAGTTCAGCGACTGGACGAATCCGCCCGTGAGCAGCAGGACGACAGCGACAATTCCGACGATGATCAAGAGGATGTTCATGAGTTTCGCCTTCTCTCTCAGCGAGTGCGGGCCCGATTGTGTCGCGCCCGTCGTTCGCTGTTCGTCCCTCATCCGACACCCGAATCGGCGGAGCGCGCAGATCCTCCCAGGCAACCTTCAGGAGAGTTCTTCGAACACTCGGACGAGGTACCGCTGGCCAGGTTCGCGGCTAGTCTGAAACACGCGGAGGTGACACATGCCTGATGACCATGGGGCCCCAATCGACCCCCGGTACGACCCGGCATTCCAGCGCGGATTCTCCGGAGAGGTGCAGACCGGCGCCCACGGCCAGTCGACACTGCGCCGCACGGCGGCCGTGAATCCCTCGCCGGTTCGGCCCGCGCCGCAGCGTCCCGACGAGTTTCGCGTCACCCCACCTCCCGCCGTGGAGGCCCCGGACTCCGACAGCGTGACGCCTCAGAGCGCGGGTCCCCAGAGCAGGTTCGCGCCTGCGGGGGGCGCGAGCATCGCACCCACCCCCGACGTCGCCCCTGTGACGGTCGGCAAGCAGGAACGACCGGTCGGCCCGCGCGAGCTGGCGCGCAACCCCTTCGTCATCGCGCTGGCTGCGCTGGCGGCCGTGCTCATTCTCGCCGGAGCGATCTGGGCGTACGAGGGTTTCGCCATGATCGTCAAGAACGGCGGAACCCGCAACGAAGTCGAATTCTGGGCAGCGCAGACCATGTCGTTCGGGGCGCCGCTCGCGGTCGTCGCCGGGCTCGCGGTCGTCGCCGTGCTGCTCGTGATCTTCGGCCGCAGCTGGCATCGCGCTGCCACGACAGAAAGGTAGGCCGTCACACCCGGTGCTCGCGCCGCCAGACGAACTTCAGCGCCGACCAGTCCTGGTCGATTGCCGCCACCTTCGTGTCAACCAGGTGTTGGCGGGCGAGTCCGGTTTCACGCACCAGCGTGTCGCCCAGCTCGCTGACGTGGCCGGCGGCCCGGCGGGGCCACGCAATCCAGAGGGCGCCTGCCGGGAAGATGCGCTGCTCGTTCGCATCCAGTTGCGCGGTGAGCTCGGCCACCGTTCGGGCGAACGCAACCACCACATCAGCGGGGGCGGATGCCGCGACGCCCGTCTCCGCATCCGGTGCGAGTTCGAAAGCCCACCCCGGTTCGGCCCCGACGACGGACCATCGCGCACCAGGAACGATCCCGAGCTTGCGCAGTTGAGGCGTTCCGGAGGGAGTGTCGCCGCCGGCGGGCATCCCTACTTCTCGTGCGGATCGTCGCCGGACGGGCTGCCCGTGCTCTGGCTGCCCGCGGTCTGATCGACGATGCGTTCGCCATAGGCGGGCGGAGTGGCAGACGGAACGACCGGGACGTCGGGCGCGGTCGCCGCGGGGGGCGACGGGACCGCCGGGGTGCCCTCCGGGTTCATCAGGGTCGGTTGCACGGGAACGGAGCCGGGAGCAGTGTACGAAGTGGAGTACGGTCCGGCGGTCGGCACGTTCGGGCTGGTCGCATCCTGTGGAACACGGCTCAGCCGGAACGCCCCGCGCAGCACGCTGAAGCAGCCGAGCGCACCGAACAGCGCGGCGAGCAGCAGGCTCACCAGCGATTGCGGGGTCACCATGGCCTGGCCGACATAGCCCCAGAATGGCGGATACGCGAGAGCCTCGGTCACCGATGCGCCCTGCTTCATGAGCGCCTGCACGACGTCGACCACGAAACCGGACACATAGGCGAGCACCAGGGTGGCGATGGTGATGATCGTGACCGCGATCGCGCCGGGACGGGTGATGCGGCCGCCCGATCCGAGACGATAGAGGCGGACGGATGCCCATGCCACGCCGAACGCGACGATCGACGCGACGAACCCGACGCTCCAGAGGACGTCCCACGCGACGATCCCCAGAGGCACCACGATCAGCGCGACAATCACCCCGCGCTGCAGGTTCTCGGAGGGGAGAGAGGACGGGGATGGCTGAGTCATGTGACCACCATACGGATCGCGGCTCGGCGTCGACACCTCAGCGCTGACACACCGGACACCAGGTGACGACCCGCTCCTGCCCGACGCGCGCTCCGAGTTCGCCGCCGAGCAGGGTGGTTCCGCACCGACGGCATGGCTGGCCGGTGCGACCGTAGACCCAGCTGCGGCGTCCAGGACGGGTGTCGCCCGTGGTGACGCGCGGGTGGCGGTCGCGATTGGCCACGAGCAGCCGGCGCGCCAGGTCGACGATGGCCGCGGTATCCGTCTCGCCGATCGGGGTGCTGGGCAGCACGCCACGCAGAAAGCAGAGTTCGTTGGCGTAGACGTTGCCGACGCCGGCGAGGTTGCGCTGTTCAAGCACCGCGCCGAAGACGGGCGCGTCCGGATGCTCCTCCAGACGTCGCTCGGCCTCGACGGCGTGCGCGGTTCCCCATTCCGGGTCGAGCAGGTCGGGCCCGAGGTGGCCGACGACGGAATCCTCCTCGGCGGTCGGGAGCAGCTCGGTAGTACCCAACTCGAAGCCGATCGCCGTCACGGTTGACGTGCGCAGCACCGCGCGCGCCTGGAATGCGGGCTTCGGCCAGCGCCCACCCGGCGCGACCACCCGCCAGGTCCCCTCCATCTTGAGGTGGGTATGGAGCGTCCAGTCGCCGATCCGATGCAACAGGTGCTTTCCCCGGGAGACGACCTCGTGAACGGTCTCGCCGGTGAGATCCGCCGCGGCGAACTTCGGCACGCGGAGTTCGAATCCGGTGAGCACGAGCCCCGCGAGCGCCTGGTTCTGGCGCTTCGCGGCCTGGAAGACGGTGTCGCCCTCGGGCATCTTCGGGCGCCCTACCCGGCCGTGCCGACGCCGCCGCGCAAACGAAGCCCCTGCGGTGTCGGCGCGAAGCCTGCCCGCACCAGCGCGTCGCCGAGCATCGTGCCGACCGAGAACTCGCCGTCGATCTTCTCGACTCGCAGCTTGCCACCGCTCGCGCGCACCGTGCCGGCGAGCGATCCCGCTGCTGCTTCTCGTCCGCTTTCGTCGTCGGTGGCGAGGAAGTCGAGCAGCGTCTTGCCGCCGCGCTCCACGTAGAGCGCCAGCGCCCCGTCGACGAGCACGACAAGGGCTCCCGCCTTGCGTCCAGGCCGATGGCCGGTGGGTGGATCCGGCCAACCGAGGGCGGCTCCGTATGGGTTCGCGGGGTCGCAGGCGGCAAGCGTGAGCGCGATCCGTGGCTTCTCGGCCAAGCTTCCGGATGCCTCATCCGACACGAAGGTGCGCAGCCGGTCGACCGTGGCCGGAGTCGCGAACTGGGCGGCGCCGAGCCCCTCGACGAAGTAGCCGCGGCGGGTGCGCCCGGTCTCTTCGAGCCCGCTCAGCACCTTGTACGCGAGAGCAAATCCCCCCACGACCCCCTCGCTCACGACCGCGCCGCGCGTGACGATGCCGTGCCGTTCGAGCAGCTGCTCGGCCAGCGCCGTGGCGCGGGTCGTCGTGATGATCTCCGTCTCAGGGAGCAGGCTCCAGCGGCCCGCCACCGTCGGCGGTGCCGTTGCGGCCAGCTTGTTGGTGACGGATGCCGCGGCGCGCACCCGACCCCGGAACGCGCGGTTGCGCGGCGTCGCGCGCGCCCGGGTGG
>JALYHS010000470.1 GCA_030776385.1 Actinomycetota bacterium | reverse complement strand
AGTTCCTCGCCCGCGGCCTTCGTGCGGCCGTATGCGTTCAGTGGGTCGCGCGGCGCATTCTCGGAGTACGGCCGATCCCCGGCTCCATCGAACACGTAGTCGGTGGAGACCGTCAGCAGCCTCGCACCAGAATCCCGTGCCGCGATGGCGAGATTCTCGACACCCCGCGCGTTGATCGCGAACGCCTCATCCTCGTGGGTCTCTGCCCCGTCGACGTTCGTGTACGCCGCGGCGTTGATCACAACGTCGTGGCCCGTGACGGCCGCCAGCACCGCATCCCGGTCGGTGACATCCAGTTCGGAGCGGGTGAGCGCCGTCACCTCGCGGCCGGCCAGCGCCGTCCGTACATCCTGGCCGAGCATCCCCGCGGCGCCGGTGACGAGGTAGCGCGTCACAGCGCGGCGCGCGCCTTCAGAGGCTCCCACCAGGCGCGATTGTCGCGATACCACTGCACGACGTCGGCAAGACCCTGGTCGAAGGGGACGAGCGGCTCGTAGCCCAGTTCTGCCTGGATCTTGCCGATGTCGACCGAGTACCGCAGGTCGTGCCCCTTGCGGTCCTCAACCTTGTCGACGGACGACCAGTCCTTGTCCGTGGCATCCAGCAGCTTCTGAGTCAGTTCGATGTTGCTCAGCTCGGTGCCGCCGCCGATGTTGTATGTCTCCCCGGCACGCCCGCGGGTGGTGACCATCGCGATGCCGCGGGTGTGGTCGTCGACGTGCAACCAGTCACGGATGTTCTCGCCCGAACCGTAGAGCGGCACATGCTTGTCGTCGATGAGGTTCGTGACGAACAGCGGAATGACCTTCTCGGGGAAGTGGTACGGCCCGTAGTTGTTCGAGCAGCGCGTGATCGAGATGTTCATCCCGTGCGTGCGGTAGTAGCTGCGGGCGAGCAGGTCGCTTCCTGCCTTGCTGGCCGAGTACGGCGAGTTGGGCTCGAGGGCACGGGTCTCGTCCCAGGAACCTTCGGCGATCGAGCCGTACACCTCGTCGGTGCTCACGTGGACGAAGCGCTGGATGCCGGCGCGCAGGCTGGCGTCCAGGAGACGCTGGGTGCCGAGCACGTTGGTCTCGACGAAGATGCCGGAGTCGCGCACCGAGCGGTCGACGTGCGACTCGGCCGCGAAGTGAACGACCGTGTCGACGCCGGGCAGTACGTCGTCGAGGGCCCCGGCATCGCGGATGTCGGCTTGCACGAAGGTGAATCGCGGCGACCCGGCGACCATGGCCAGATTTGCGGGGTTGCCCGAGTACGTGAGGGCGTCGAAGACAACGACGTCAGCCCCTTCGAGGCCGGGATAGGCATCTTCAAGGGTGCGGCGAACAAAGTTCGAGCCGATGAAGCCGGCTCCGCCGGTGACGAGGATCTTCGGGGGCACCGCAAAATCTTACCGGGTCGGGCACGAACCCCGCGTCGGGGCCCCTTGTAGTCTGGCCGCGTGAGCGCGCCCGTGATCTCCGTCGTGATTCCGACGTACAACGGCGAACGCTATCTGGACAGCTTGCTCACCGCGGTCGAGACGCAGCAGATCGAGGCAGACGTCGAGATACTGGTCGTCGATTCCGGCTCGACCGATGGCACGCTGGAGATTCTGGCGCGGCACCCTGGCGCGCGCGTGCTGACGATTCCCAACTCGGAGTTCTCGCATGGAGGAACCCGGCAGTTCGCCGCACGTGAGAGTCGCGGGCAGCTGATCGCCTACCTGACGCAGGATGCGATCCCGGTATCGGACTCCTGGCTCGCCGAGCTGTCGGCTCCGTTCGCCGCCTCGGAGAGAGTTGCCTTGGTCACCGGGCGACAGCACCCGCGTGCGACAGCCTTCCCCTTGCAGAAATACGAGGTCATCGGCTCCTTCGCAGCTCTCGGGCCCGCCGACGGCACTTCATGGGCTGATGGGGCGCGCGATGCGGACGCCGACCACGAGCGCGATGGCTTCCACTCAGACGTGAACGCGATGGTGCGTCGCGACCTGGTGCTCGGCGAGATCCCGTTCCGAGATGTCGGGTATTCCGAGGACATGCTGATGGCCCAGGACGTTCTGGCGGCCGGACTCATCAAGGCATATGCCGGGCGGGCGGTCGTCGAGCACTCGAACGATCTCTCGCTCGACGAATACGGTCGACGGATCTTCGACGAGGTCATCGGCATGCGAAGGATCGGGGCCGACCTTTCCCCGTTCTCTCGACCACAGGCACTCGCTCGGGCGGTGCGCGGCTCGCTGGGCGATTCGCGTCGGATCGCCAAGGATTCCGACTACACGCTCGGACAGAAGGCGTCGTGGCTGCTGAAGAATCCGAGGTATCAGTTTCGCAAATGGTCGAACTACCGCCGTGCGGCGGCTGTCGGACTCGATGACGAGAAAGCAATCAGCGCCGGGTCCCTTGAGCAGTCCCGCCGGAATCGGCCCCGGTAGACTCTCCGCTGTGGAAATCCGAGAGCTGTCCATCCCGGATGCCTACGAGATCACGCCGAAGCAGTTCGGCGACGACCGCGGCGTCTTCTTCGAGTGGTATCGATTCGATCGGCTGACCGAGGTGATCGGGCACCCGCTCGACCTTCGGCAAGGCAATAGCTCGGTGTCACGGCGGGGTGTGGTGCGCGGCATCCACTTCGCGGATGTCCCACGCGGCCAGGCCAAATACGTCACGGTCGGCCACGGGGCGGTCCTCGATTTCGTCATCGACATCCGCGTCGGTTCTCCGACCTTCGGACAGTGGGACTCGGTGCTGCTCGACACCGTCGATCACCGAGCCGTGTACGTTGCCGAGGGACTCGGTCACTGCTTTGTGGCTCTCACCGACGGTGCTCGGGTGAACTATCTCGTCAGCGACGCCTACAACCCCGCCGCGGAGCACGGGATTGATCCGCTCGACCCCCAGGTCGGGCTGGTGTTCCCACCCGAGGCGGGCGAGCTGCTGCTCTCGCCCAAAGACACCGA
>JALYHS010000469.1 GCA_030776385.1 Actinomycetota bacterium | reverse complement strand
GCCGCGTTCGCGCCCGGGACGATCGCGATCGAGTTCTCGCCGCTGTCATCCACCAGGATGATCGCCACTCCCGTTGCGCCTTCGACCGTCGCGAGGCCGCTCACGTCGATGCCGCGCGCGCTCAAGTCGTCGCGGGCGGCGGAGCCCCAGTGGTCGGAGCCGACCGCGCCCACGAAGTGCACGCGCGCGCCGAGAGCCGCGGCGGCCGAGGCCTGGTTGCCGCCCTTGCCGCCTTGCACCTCGGCGAAGCGTTCCATCGAGACGGTCTCGCCGGGACGCGGCATGCGCCCGCCGACGGCGACCAGGTCGACGTTCACGGACCCGATGACGATCACCGGAACGACGACGGGCACAGGAGCGGCGGTCACGACGTCGATCCTTCCACGCCGGAGAGATCGGCGGCCGACTCGTGCACTCGAGCGGGCGACACGTGCACGCGCGAGGTGCCGACCCGCCCCTCGGTGACGAGGATGCCGATCCCGCCCAGCGGAGCACCCGTCGCGAGGGGCACCGGTCCGATCCCCGCGCCGTTGACCGTGCCGCGCAGCACGCCGCCCGACTCGGTCAGCGTCAGCGCGTATGCACGCCCGGTCTCCCACTCGAGCGGGATGCGGGCGAGCACCGTCTCCTCGGCATGCTCACGTCGCACCAGCCGCGCCTCGCCGGTCGACCCGCCGCCCTCGTGCGTGAGCACCAGAGCGTGGTACCGACGGAGTCCGGCGACGCGCACGGCGAGTCCGACCTCGGCCGCGAGCTGGGGCGTCAACTCGGACTCGACGGTCAGATCGCTCCACGGGCCGCCGGTCATCAGCAGGCCGGTTCCGGCATCCTGAATTACCCGGATCGCGTCGTCGGGCCACGTGGTGTCGAAGTGGGTGACCCCGTCGATCCAGGCGTGCCGCCACATCCGGCCGCCCTCGTCGGGACGCACCCAGGTGACCTCGGGCGTCCCCGACCAGGCGAGACGGTCGAGCTCGACTCGTCCCGATCCGCCGCCGCCCAGCTGCACCCCGACGCTCGCGATGGGCTGGCCACCGGTGTCGGGCACGCGCAGCCGCAGCGTCGACGGGATGATCGCGAGCTCGACCTCGGGCCCGGCGACATGGTGCAGCTCGTCATCCGCACCGTAGACGCCGATCACGATCGCCGCGGTCAGAGATCCCTCCCCACCGATCCGCGCGATCGTGGCCGTGACGTCCTGACCCGGATGCAGCGTGGGGCTCGCCAGCAACTCGTAGGTGCCGAACCTCTCACGCGCGCTCGGGCGCACGAAGGTGTCGGTGCTCACGCGGATCGGCGACTCCGCGGCATCCGCGTCCGTACCCGTGCGCGAGCCCGTGGCCGGGCCTGTGCCCCCCGGCACCTCGATCGCCAACACCCGGCCGTCGAACACCGCCGATTCGACATTGTGCACCTCGAGACCCGGGCGTCCGACCGACGCCTCGAACCCCTGCACCGACCCCGGAAACACGAACGAGAACCGCGCACCATCCTTCGGCGCGAACGGCTCCACGCCGTGCACGCCGCGTGCGACGGCGACGATCTCGAGCGACTCGAGCACGGCATCCGTGATAGCGCGCGACCCCTCGGCGGTCGGAAGCCAGATGCGGTCGGCGATCGGTCCGCGCCAGTCGCGCGCGTCCGTGGTGGGGGCGGCCGCGGCATCCACTGCGGTCGCGGTGTCGAAGCCGTTCAGACCCAGCTGCAGACCGAGGAGCGCGCCGAGGTTGCCCGCGTTGCAGTCGGTATCCCAGCCGGAGGTGGTGACGATGGCGAGGCCGCGGGTGAGACTGCCCGCCGCGTAGTTCAGACCGAGGTGGATGAGCGCGTGGTTCGGGATGACGTGCACGTTGCCGCCGTAGCGGTGGTAGCCGTAGCGTTCGTCGATACGCGCCCGGGTCTCGCGCCAGTCGCCGTCGGACGAGCTCCACTCGCGCACGTCCTCGATGACGCTCGCGATCAGGGAGTCGCGCGGGATGAGACCAAGCGCGGTGTCCAGAAGATGGTCGGTGCGGGGATCGACGAAGGATTCGGCCTCCATCGCGGCCATCACCGCCGCGGCGTGGAGCGCCTCCCCGTCGTGGCTGACCGACCCGGCACGGCGCGCCAGGGACGCGGCCATGGCGGGATCACCCGGCACCACCATCCCCCAGCCGTCGATGAAGATCTGGGCGCCGATCTGCTCGGCCACCAGGGTCGTGTTCAGTGCGGCGGACCCGCTGCGAGGGGCCGGGATGCCCGCCTTCAGCCGAAGATACGCGGTGTGCTCGGTCGAGTTGCCGAGCCCGCTCCACCAGAGGATCGTGCGGCCGTCGATGAGGTAGTTGAGCCAGGTCTCGCCGAGTTGCTCGGCTGTGACGTCCAGGGAGAGGCCGTGATCGCGAAGCCCGCGCAGGAACGTGAAGGTGCCGGTGATGTCGTCATCGGTCACGACGAGCGGGATGCCCATCCGCTCGGCGACGTAGTCGTCGACCAGGACGTACGCCTCGGTCAGCGACTCGTAGTCCCAGCCGACCTCGACGGGACGCCCGAGGTAGACACCCACGACCTTGCCGAGCACGCCAGCGTAGACGCGTTCGGCGTATGCCTCGTCGAGGGGAAAGGCGATCGGGAACGACGGTGTCGGCACCCGGCTGACGTTACCGGGTCCGAGCTACTGCAGCAGGAACTGCTTGCTGCTCTTCGACGCGAGGCTGCCGAGCTTCACGTTGAGGTGGTAGCTGGCCCCGCCCGCGGTCACGGCCGGCCGCGTTCCGGTGCAGGTGGTCGTCGACGAGCGGGTGCGATCCCAGGCGAACGGCGTCGTCGAGAGGGCCTTCGCCACCCCGGGCTGCAGCACCTGCTTCAACGCCGTCTTGTCGGTCTGACAGTCGGCGGAGCTCCAGATCTGGTCCGAGCCACTGGTGATCGTGTACACCTGGGCGTCGGTGCCGACGTCGATCGTGCAAGCGTTCGCCCCGCCGTTGGTGATCGTCATCGAGAGCTTCGGCTGGACGCCGGCTGCGTAGCTGATCGCATCGGTGACCGCGGCGAGAGTGATGACGGAGGGGGCACAGGCCGCGGCGCTGCCGCCCGTTCCCGCAGTGAAGCTGGGCGACGGACTGTCCGCCTGACCTGATGTCTGGCTTCCGGTCGGGGTCTTCGTTCCGCCCGATCCGGGCCGCACGATGATGAGCACTACCACGATGACAATGGCGAGCAGCACGGCGATGAGCAGCAGCCGCCGACGCCAGTACACCGATGGCGGCTGGGGGCCGACCGGGTTCTTGATCGTCGACATGGCCACAGGGTAATCCCGGGTGCGGATGTCGCCGCGGTGACCCGCCGCGCCGAGGTTTCCCTACAACTGCTTCAGCATCCTCGAGTTTCCGAGGGTGTTCGGCTTCACCCGCGCCAGATCGAGGAACTCGGCCACGCCCTCGTCGGGCGATCGCACCAGCTCGGCATAGACATCTGGGGAGACCACGCCCTCCCCGATCTCGACGAAGCCGTGGTCGGTGAAGAAGCGGGTCTCGAAGGTGAGGCAGAACAGCCGGGTGAGTCCGAGCTCCCGCGCATCGGACTCCAGCCGCTCCAGCAGCGCGTGCCCGACCCCGCGGCTGCGCCATCCACCCTGCACGGCGAGGGTGCGCACCTCGCCGAGGTCCTCCCACATGACATGCAGCGCGCCGCAGCCCAGAAGTTCACCCTCGGCGGTCTCGGCGACGCGGAACTCCTGCACCGCCTCGTAGAACACGACGCGATCCTTCCCGAGCAGGATGCGCTGCTGCACGAGCGGCTCGATCATCGCCTCGATCGCCGGAACGTCGCTGGTGCGAGCGCGGCGCACCGTGACGGTCTGCACGGGTGGGCCGCTCGGGCTCTCGAAAGTCACCGTGCCACCCTATAAGCGCCGTCGAGTTGGCGGCGACCCGAGGCGTCGTGCGCGCTCCGCAAAGTAAGCACGGTGCTTACTTTGCGGAGCACCGCCGCTGGACGAGCGGCCTTG
>JALYHS010000468.1 GCA_030776385.1 Actinomycetota bacterium | reverse complement strand
GCCTCCGCCTGCGCGGCGTCGCCGGCTACGAGGGCTCGTACGGCTCGGACCGCTCGCCCGCGACGGTCACCCGTGTGCGTGCCTATCTGGCGTCGGTGCGGGAGCTGTCGGAGACGCTGCTGCTCTGGGACGTGCTGATCGATCCGATCGTGACGGCAGGCGGCAGCGCGTTCTTCGAGCTGGTGGCCGAGGAGTTGGGGCAGCTGGCCGGTTCAGCGGGCAGCACGGGACGCCCGGTGACGGTGGTGCTGCGATCCGGAGCCTTCCAGGCGCACGATGAGGTGTTCTACGACGGGATCTCGCCGTTCGCCGAGTCGACACTCGCGTTCCGGCCCGCGTTGACGCTGTGGGCGCGGGTGGTGTCGCGGCCGGAGTCGACGCTGGTGATCCTCGATGCGGGCAAGCGGGATGCGCCGGTCGATCTGGGGATGCCGATCGTGCACGGTCATCCGGGCGCGGTGGTGACGGCGTTGAACGATCAGCACGCGTATGTGACGGTGCCGGGTTCATCCACGCTGGCGGTCGGCGAACTGGTGCGGCTCGGGATCTCGCACCCGTGCACGGCGTTCGACAAGTGGCGGCTGCTGCCCGAGCTCGATTCGGCTGATGTGCCGGACCCGCGGGTCGTCGGCTTCGTGGAGACCTTCTTCTAGCGTGCCGGGGGCTTGCTTCTAGCGTGCCGGGGGCTCGCGCGGATCAGGACGCCACGCCGCCAATGTCCGCGGATCAGGACGCCACGCGGCGAGGCGAGCCGCGCCATCCTGATCCACGGACAGTCGACGACGCGCTACTTCTTCTCGTCGCCGAAGACCTCTCTCTCCATGGCGTCGTACCCCTCGACCTCGGGATCGCGGTGGAGACCCCCGCTGAGGGCGTACTCCTCCTCCGGCGAGAGCACGAGGCGCTTGCGTCCGTAGACGGCGAAGACGACGAGCCCGATCACGTAGACGATCGCGATCGCTCCGATCGCGATCTGGTAGCCGGGCACGAACAGGAACGCGATGAAGATGGCCGCTGCGATGACGCCGGCGATAACCGCCCCGGCGACGCCTGTGGGGCTCTTGTACGGCCGTACCGCGTTCGGGAAACGGCGCCGTAGCACCAGGAACGAGATCATCTGCATCAGGTACGAGACGACGGCACCCCAGATCGCGATGTTGAGCTCGATGGCTCCCGCCACCGTCGCGCCGGCACCGCCCTTGGGGCTGGCTGCGGTGATCGCGTCGACGACCACCAACAGCACGAATCCGATCGCGCCTCCCACGATGAGTGCCGTGAGCGGAGTCTGCTTCTTGCCGGTGACCGACAGGAACTGCGGGTAGTAGCCCGCCCGGGACAGCGAGTAGAGGTTGCGCCCGTACGCGTACATGATCCCCTGCAGCGAGGCGAGCAGGCCGACGAGCGCAAAGATCGCGAGCACGCCGTCGAGGCCCTTCGGGACCATCTTCGCGAAGCCGTCGACGAGCGGCTGACCCGACGCCTGCGTGCCGGTGAGCCCGAGCACACCGGTGTTGAAGATGAAGATCAGGATGGCGACGATCGACAGCGTGATGAGCGCGATGATGCCGGCGCGCGGGATGACCTTCGCCGGGTTGTGCGTCTCCTCCGACGCGAGCGGAAGTTCCTCGATGCCGAGGAAGAACCACATGGCGAACGGAATGACGGCGAGGATCGGGAACAGGCCGTGCGGCAGGAGCTCGCTCTGGCCCGCATCCGGGTGCTTGTTCAAAAGGTTCGCGGGGTCGAAGCCACCGCTGGCCAACGACACGATCACGAACACGATCAGAATGGCGATCGACAGCAGTGAGACGACGATCGCGAGCCGGAAGCCGATCGCTGCGCCGAGCCAGTTCACGAGCACGAACACGGCATACAGGATGAGGTACGCCAACCATCCGGGCAGTTGGAATCCGAAGAAGGCGTTGAGCGCGAAGTTCAGGTAGCTCGCCGAGAAGAACACCACGACTGCTGTCGTCACGACGTACTCGATCGATTCCGCGAGACCGGTGATGAATCCGCCCCACGGCCCGAGCGCCGCGCGAGCGAAGGAGTATGCGCCGCCGGTGTGTGGCATCGCGGCCGCCATCTCACCGATGGAGAAGTACATCGTGAAGTACATGACGATGACGATGATCACCGCGATTCCCATGCCGCCGAAGCCGGCGGTGTCGGTTCCGAAGTTCCAGCCCGAGAACTCGCCCGAGATCACCGCGGCGACGCCGAGCCCCCAGATTCCCCAGATTCCGGCACTCCTCTTCAGGGTGCGCTTCTCGAAGTAGCCGGCGCCGACATCCTTGTACTGGGCGCCACCGACCGTTTTGGTTTCACTCATGGGGGAGAGTCCTTTCGATGTTGGGTCCGAGAATGGCCGCCATTGGTACCTCGTGTCTACCTTTGGATGTAACAGGTGTGTGAACGGTTCTGAGGCTGGCCCTCGGGCCCATAGTGTGTAATGGTCGGATTCGACCCGATTCCACCCCTCGATCCCACCCCCCCCGATCCACGCAGGAGAACGCCATGGCCGTCCGCTCCGGAAACCTCACGATCGAGGAGCTCGGCACCCTGATCGAGAAGCGCGAGATCGACACGGTGATCGTCGCGTTCTGCGACATGCAGGGGCGCCTGGTAGGCAAGCGGGCGTCCGCCCGGCTCTTCCAGGAGGACATCGCCGCGCACGGCGCCGAGGCGTG
>JALYHS010000467.1 GCA_030776385.1 Actinomycetota bacterium | reverse complement strand
GGTCAAGGACGCAGCGACGGCCACCTCGAAGGCGGTCGACAGCATGGACACCGACCTGAAGAGCTACATCAAGGACTCTTCCGCCACCGCGGCCCTCGAGTCGAGTGCCAGCAAGGTGCAGAGCACCTTCACCGCGCTCGGCAAGCTCTGCACCGCGTAGCGGCCCGATCAGCGCCCCCGCAGAGGGCCTCGCGCTACGCGAGCTTCGTTTGCAGGTTCTCGTCGAGTGAGGCCAGGAACTCCTCGGTGGTCTGCCAGGCCTGGTCGGGCCCGACGAGCGCCGCGAGGTCCTTCGTCATCTTGCCGCTCTCGACGGTCTCGATGACGACCTCCTCGAGGGCGGTCGCGAAGTCGATCAGCGGCTGGTTGTCATCCAGCTTGCCGCGGTGCTGCAGGCCGCGCGTCCAGGCGTAGATCGAGGCGATCGGGTTCGTCGAGGTGGGCTTGCCCTGCTGGTACTGGCGGTAGTGACGCGTGACGGTACCGTGCGCCGCCTCCGCCTCGACGATGGCGCCGTCCGGGGTGGTCAGCACGCTCGTCATGAGACCCAGCGATCCGAAGCCCTGGGCGACGGTGTCGGACTGCACGTCGCCGTCGTAGTTCTTGGTGGCCCAGACGTAGCCGCCCTCCCACTTCATGGCGCTCGCGACCATGTCGTCGATGAGGCGGTGCTCGTACGTCAGGCCCGCCGCGTCGTACTGCTCTTTGAACTCGGCCTCGAAGATCTCCTGGAAGATGTCCTTGAAGCGACCGTCATAGGCCTTCAGGATCGTGTTCTTCGTCGAGAGGTACACCGGGTAGTTGCGGGCCAGACCGTAGTTCAGTGACGCGCGCGCGAAGTCGCGGATCGAGGCATCCAGGTTGTACATGGCCATCGCGACGCCCGAGCCGGGAGCCTGGAAGACCTCGAAGCTCTGCGCCTCGCCCTGCACTCCATCGGGGCCGGCTTCGGGCTGGAACGAGATGGTCAGCGTGCCCTTGCCCTCGAAGCGGAAATCGGTCGCACGGTACTGGTCCCCGAAGGCGTGGCGGCCGATGATGATCGGCTTGTTCCAGCCGGGCACCAGTCGAGGGATGTTGCTGATGATGATCGGCTCACGGAAGATCACGCCGCCGAGGATGTTGCGGATCGTGCCGTTCGGGCTCTTCCACATCTGCTTCAGGCCGAACTCCTCGACGCGGGCCTCGTCGGGGGTGATGGTGGCGCACTTGACGCCGACGCCATGCTTCTGGATGGCGTGGGCCGCGTCGATCGTGACCTGATCGTTGGTCGCGTCGCGGTGCTCGATGCCGAGGTCGTAGTACTCGAGGTCAATGTCGAGATACGGGTGGATCAGGCGCTCCTTGATGAACTGCCAGATGATCCGCGTCATCTCGTCGCCGTCGAGCTCGACGACCGTGCCTTCGACCTTGATCTTCTCGACCATTCGCGTAACCTTTCGACCGGAAAAACCCCGTTGTTCAGGGCCGCAGGCAAGCCTAGCGCGTTTCCGAAGTATCTTGACATCGAGATACCTGGCAGGATCGGGGCCCGGCGGGTTACCCTGTGTCCATGGCGGACCTGACACTGCAGGAGTTGACGGCTCAGACGATTGTCGTGGCCAACGGCCTGACCCTCAAGCCCGGTCAGGATGCGTTCCTCCATCCGGAGACGTACACGCACTCCGAGGAACAGCTCGATCCGAGCGGCTCGTGGCCGCGCGTCGTGATGGACGGCGACCGTGTCGTCGGCTACATCATGGGCTCCTTCGATCAGGACTCCTCCGAGAACTACCTGCGCGCCGCCCTCTGGCGCGTCGAGGTCGCCGACGACGCACAGGGCATGGGCGTCGGGCGGTTCGCGGTGCAGGCTCTGGCCGACGAGGCACGCCTGCGTGGCTTCGACCGCATCACTGTCGTCTGGGCCAGCGGCGAGGACGGCCCCGAGGAGTTCTTCAAGGCGGTCGGCTTCGAGATCGTCGGACAGACGCCGTACGGCGAGAACCTCGGCGCGCTCCAAATATCGCATTGATCGGGTCGCAGCCGACCTACCTGCTCGTTACCGAGGTCGCCTGGACGCAGCGCATCGGCGTCCAGGTACCCGGTCTGCTCACGCTCGCCCCGGATGGCCAGGTGACCCTGCTCGAGAAAAGCGACGCCCATGACCCGGTGACGGTGTTCGAGGCCTCAGCACGGCAGGTTCGGGTCGGCGGCTCGATGAACAACCCCTCGATCCGGGTCGGCGGAGTCACATACCGCATCGACTTCAGCCCGTCGATCGAGTTTCCCAGCATCGGCGTCTCGGCGTATCGCATGATCCAATCGGTGCGCTCCGCCCACCGGTCCGACCTGCCGAAATGGATCTCCGCACTCGCGCAGCGCGGCGCGCGGATGCGGTACCTCAGCTACACCGGGACGATCAGGCTCGGGGTGGTCGCGAGCGTCCTGATCATCGCGGCCGCTGCCGTCTACGCGGCCGTCGAGGTCGGTGGCTTTCACTGATGACGACGGCGGCGCTGACGCGCGACGACTTCATGACCCGGGTACTCGAGGTGGTCGCATCCATCCCCGAGGGGCGCGTCATGAGCTACGGCGACGTGGCAGCAGCGATCGGCTCGCGCGCGGCTCGAGGGGTCGGGCAGGTGATGGCCTACTACGGGTCGGACGTCCCGTGGTGGCGGGTGGTTCGAGCATCCGGTCATGCCGCGACCAATCACGAGGCACGGGCGCTCGAGCACTACCGTGCTGAGAACACCCCGCTGAGGTGGTCGGGCGAGCATTTCCGCGTCGACCTCACGCGAGCCCGCTATATCCCCTGAGCGCCGCCGCTCACTGGCGCGCGGCTTCCGGCGGATCATCCGCAGATCGAGCCGCAGGGAGGCTCGACGGCCAGCCCATCCGCTCGAAGCCGCGCGGTAATGCACAGGGGCGCACGGGGGCTCCGCAACGACGAAGGCGCCGCCCCCGAATGAACGGGAGCGGCGCCTTCGCGCGAGCGAGCCAGAGGCCCGCGGATGACTACTTGAGGGTGACGCTCGCGCCGGCCTCTTCGAGCTGAGCCTTGGCCTTCTCGGCGGCTTCCTTGTTCGCGCCCTCGAGCACAACCGAGGGAGCGTTGTCAACGAGTGCCTTCGCCTCGCCGAGGCCGAGGCTGGTGAGGGTGCGCACCTCCTTGATGACCTGGATCTTCTTCTCGCCGGCAGCCTCGAGGACGACGTCGAAGGAATCCTTCTCCTCGACCTCCTCGACGGGGGCAGCAGCGCCACCACCGGCGGCAGCAACCGCGACCGGCGCAGCGGCGGTGACCTCGAAGGTCTCCTCGAACTTCTTGACGAAGTCGCTGAGCTCGATGAGCGACAGCTCCTTGAACGCGTTGAGCAGCTCGTCAGTGCTGAGCTTTGCCATTTCTAACTCCTAATTGATTGTGGATCTGTGGGGTGTGTGGATCGTCGAAGAGGACGATCAGCTCGCGGATTCCTGCTTCTCGCGCAGCGCGTCGACCGTGCGAACGGCCTTCGACAGCGGCGCCTGGAACAGGTAGGCAGCTCCGAACAGGGGAGCCTTGAAGAGGCCTGCCAGCTTGGCCAGCAACACCTCACGGCTCTCCAGGTCGGCGAGCTTGCCCACCTCTGCAGCGGTGAGCGGGGCGCCATCGAAGTAGCCGCCCTTCACCACGAGCAGGGGGTTGGCCTTGGAGAAGTCACGCAGGGCCTTGGCCACGGTCACGGTGTCACCGTGCACGAACGCGATGGCCGAAGGGCCAGCGAGCTCGTCGTCGAAAGCGGTGATGCCCGCTTCGTTCGCCGCGATCTTGGTCAGCGTGTTCTTCACCACGGCATAGCTCGCGTTCTCACGGATGCTTCCGCGCAGCTGCTTCAGCTGCGCGACCGTGAGGCCGCGGTACTCGGTGAGCACGACCGCGTTCGAGTCGCGGAACAAATCCGTCAGCTCGGCGACCGTTGCTTCCTTGTTCGCCATGGCGCTCTTTCCTGGTTGGTATTCATGGATGCGGCCGCATCGCGTTTCTGTTAAACACAGAAGCTCCGGCGCACAAGCGCACGGAGCTGAAATCCCGGAGAACCAAGAAAGTCACTTCACACACCTGCGCGGGATTTTCACCGTCATGCTCTTGCGAACACGACGGAGACCAGCGGTCTACGGCCTCGCAAAGACTACGCGAGGTTGGGCGCGGAGGCAAACCGGAGTGGCAGACCCTTTAGTCCTCGGGATCCGCCTCGGGCTGTGGGCGCGGCGGCTTCTGGACTGGAGGCTTGGGCGCCGGCGGTTTCGGTGCGGGCGGTTTCGGTGCGGGCGTTCGGGCGGCTGACGGAGCCGGCGGCTTCTGGGCGGGCGGTTTCTGGGCACGGGGCTTGGTGGATGCCGCGGTCGCCGACCGTGTACGGCTTCCGGGCTTCGAGCCGACCGGCTTCGTGACGGGACTCGACGGCCTCGGAGTCGCGGGACTCGCTGATCGAGCCTGTCCAGATCTGGTCTGACTCCGGGCGGCGGAGGTCTCGACGGGCT
>JALYHS010000466.1 GCA_030776385.1 Actinomycetota bacterium | reverse complement strand
CTCCACGGCGAGACCGAGCGCGAGGAATCCGGCCGAGCGCTCGTCGATGCGCACACGCAGCCGCAGCAAACCGGATCGCTCGAACTGGGCGGCGGCGAGCGCGAGCGCCTGCGAACGGGATCCGGGACTGAGAACCAGGTCGGTCACACCCGAGGCGATGAACTCGGCGAGCATTGCGGTCGCGGCCACGCTCGCCGGAGACTCAGACGCGGGCATACCGGTACCCTGGCTCGTGTCGCGCGTCACTTCTCGGGGGTGTCATCGCCCAGTTCGTTGAGGCGCTTCTCCAGTTCGCGGATGCGCTCCTCCTGCTCCTGCTCACGGTGCAGCCGCCCGAGGAAGTCGGGATCGTCATCCGGCGCGATCGGGCCGAGGCGCGTGGAAGTGGGCGACGTCGGAACGCCCGAATACCCGTCGCCCGGACGACCACGGCCGACGATGAACCAGATGACCGGGCCGGCGATCGGAAGCACGACGACGAGGACGATCCAGGCGAGCTTGGGCAGGAACCGCACGCGGCTACGCTCGAGGACCGCGATGTCGACCGCGGCGAAGATCACCAGCAAAACGACGATCGGCACCAGGATCTTCACCATGAGGTGCAGTCTAGATCGGCTCCCAGCGAGCCCGCTTAGACTGGGCGCCGTGCGCGCCTGGATCCTCTACTCCGCCCTGCGCCTCGGCTTGTTCGCCGTGCTGTTCGTCATCCTGTATGCACTCACCGTGTCGGCGTTTCCCACGATGGCTTGGGTGATCGCGGGCCTCGGCGGCGCCATCCTGGCCCTCTGCGTCTCGTACATCTTCCTCAAGCCACTGCGCGACCGTGTCGCCCTCGAACTCGTCAACGCGCGGGCGAGTACCGGTACCGCGGCGACGGTCAAGGCCGGCAGCGACGAGGACGTCGAAGACACCGCCCGCGGCGAGAAGTAGCGCTCAGCCGCCGATCGCCGCCGTGCCCCAGAACGCCAGCGACGCCCCCAGCCCGATCCCGTAGATGAACGCTGCGAACAGCGTCAACTTCAGCGCGGTCACGTACTCGGGCGCCGTCTTCGCGAGGATCACGATCAGCACCGCGGGCAGCACGAGCAGGGCGTCGAAGAACACGAACCCCGCCAGCGGATAGAAGATCAGGTAGAAGGCGAGCAGGGCGAGCGGGGCGATCATCAACACGACGTAGAGTGCCCGCGTACCGCGGTTGCCGAGCAGCACCGCCAGCGTGCGCTTGCGGCTGAGTGCATCCTGTTCGCGATCGCGCAGGTTGTTCACGACGAGCACTGCGCAGGCGAACGCGCCGATCGCGACGCCGCCGAGCCACGCCTCCAGGTTGACGGTGCCGGTCTGGGTGTACATCGTCCCCGCGACCGGGACGAGCCCGAAGAACACGAACACCGCGACCTCGCCGAGGGCGTAGTAGCCATAGGGGCGTTTGCCTCCGGTATAGAACCAGCCAGCCGCGATGCAGACCGCGCCGACCGCGAACAGCCACCACTCCCCGCTCTTCACGACCAGGATGGCGCCCGCCACCGCCGCGATGCCGAAGAACACGATCGCGACCGTGAGCACCGCGCGCGGCGTGGCCCGGCCGGAGCCGACCAGCCGCGCCGGACCGACCCGATTCTTGTCGGTACCGCGCACGCCATCCGAATAGTCGTTGGCGTAGTTGACCGCGATCTGCAACGCGAGCGCGACGATCAGGGCCAGCACCGCACGCGCCCAGTGAGTGTGCCAGCTGGGCAGGTCGAGGGATGCCGCTCCCGTGCCGACCGCGACCGGCGCGATCGCGAGCAGCAGGGTCTGCGGTCGAGCCCCCGCGATCCAGGTGCCGAGCGTCGCCGGACGCGCCTCGGAAGTCAGCCGCCCGCCCGGGTGCCCGCTCTTCCCGCGGTTCTTCCCCGAGGTCGGCTTCGAGGGGGTCGGCTTCGAAGCCGCCTTCGAGGGGGTCGTGCCCCGTGCGCGTTCGGTCCGACGGGGGTCAATACGCTGCTGCTTCGCCACGCGCGAAGTCTACCGAGGGGCGCTGGGGACGTCCGCTCGCGCGTGCTCGCGCCTCCCTGCGC
>JALYHS010000465.1 GCA_030776385.1 Actinomycetota bacterium | reverse complement strand
GCTCCGCGACGGCCAACGCGAAGTCGGCCTCCGCCTCCTCGCCGTCGGTGGAGGCGTCGAGCTCGATGCGCGCGAGCAGGGTGGCGGCAGCGGCATCCGTCGACGCGGCCCGGCGCAGGAACAGCAGCGGCAGTGTCGGCACTCCGGCGCGCAGGTCGGTGCCGGCGATCTTGCCGGTCTGCTCGGTCTCGGCCGAGAGGTCGATGATGTCGTCGATGAGCTGGAATGCCACCCCCACCCGCTCGCCGAAGTCGTGAACGGGAGCCTGGAACGACTCCGGCGCGTTCGAGAAGATCACGCCGAGCACCGCCGCCAGCGAGATCAGTGAGCCGGTCTTGTCGGCGAGCACCTGCAGGTAGTGCGTGATCGGGTCGTCGCCCGGCTTCGGGCCGATCGTCTCGTGCAACTGCCCGAGGCAGAGGCGCTCGAACGTCTCCGCCTGCAGCTCGAGCCCGCGATCGCCGAGGCTGGCGATGATCTTGCTCGCCCGGGCGAAGAGCAGGTCGCCGGTGAGGATCGCGACCGAGTTGCCCCAGACATTCTGCGCGCTCGGGACGCCCCTGCGCAGCTGCGCCTCGTCCATCACGTCATCGTGGTACAGCGAGGCGAGGTGGGTGATCTCCACAGCCTCCGCGGCTCGGATGACGGCGTCACTGTTGCCCTGACCGAGCTGGGCGGTGAGGAGCGTCAGCGTCGGGCGCACGCGCTTGCCACCGGCCTCGAGCAGGTAGCGGCTCGTGACATCCGCGATGTCGTCGGTGAACGACATCTCACTCAGAAGTCCGCTCTCGACCTGCGCCAAGCCGTCTTCGATGGCGACCGCGAACCTGCGCTCCTCGCTGGACGCGAACAGCTTCTCCCCCAGCCCGAGCGACGAGCTCAGGGTGTTGCTGCGACGTGCGAGCGGCGGACTCGGCGTCATGTCACTCGGCCGCGGGGACGGGACGGCGCGTGCGCGCGACACGGCGCTTCGCGACGGACGCGCGGATGGCAGCGTCCTCGGGCTTGTGACCACGGTGAAGAGCCACCACCCCTACTGTCAGATTGCGGTAGGCGACGCGGGTGAATCCGACTCCGCGGATCCACTGGCTGAGGGTGCCCTGATCGGGCCAGTTGCGGATCGACTCGGCGAGGTAGTCGTACGCCTCGGAGTTGGAGCTGGTCATCTTCGCAATGATCGGCATCGCGAATTTCGTGTACGCCTGATACCCGGTTCGGAACAGCGCACGCGGCGGCTTGGAGAACTCGCACACCACCAGGCGACCTCCCGGTTTCAGCACGCGGTACATCTCGGCGAGCGCGACCTTCGGGTGCTCGATGTTGCGCAGGCCGAAACTGACCGTCACGGCGTCGAACTCGTCGTCGCCGAAGGGGAGCCGCTCCCCGTTCGCCTCGACGAACTCGATGCGCGGATGCCGTTTGCGGCCCTCCGCGATCATCCCCGGCGACAGGTCGACGGCCACGACGGTCGCGCCGGAGCGGCCGAGTGCGGCGCTCGATGTGCCGGTTCCCGCGGCAAGATCCAGGATGCGTTCGCCGGGCTTCGGATCGACGGCCCGCACCGTCGCGATGCGCCAGAGCGCCGAATTGCCGACCGACATGACGGCGTTGGTGCGGTCGTAGTTGGGGGCGACGTCGTCGAACATGCCGGAGACCTCATCCGGCTGCTTGTCCATCTCGGCCCTGGCCACGGTTCGATCCTACTGAAAGGTTGCTGACCGCTTTCGGCCTGTGCGGCCTCTCTCGGCACATGCCCATCCAGCCGCCTAGGCTTGAGGTGTGACGGATCCCGCGCAGGTGCTCCCCGCGCTGCCGCTGCCCGTGCTGACGGTCGAGACGCGCGCCATCGATCAGGTGACCTCTCTGCTGCCGATCCTCGACGCCCGTACACCGCTTCTCTTCGTGCGTCGTGGCGACGGGATCGCCGGCTTCGGCGAGGCGGTTCGGCTCGAATTCCGCGGCCCCGATCGCATCCGTGAGGCGGCGGATGCCTGGCGCTCGATCAGCGCGGCCGCGAAGATCACCGACCCGGTCGGGTTGTCTGGCACCGGTCTCGTGGCCTTCGGCGCCTTCACCTTCGACGACGAGTCGGAGCGCGCCAGCGTGCTCATCGTCCCGGAGGTCATCGTCGGCCGCCGTGACGGGACGAGCTGGGTCACCCGCGTCAATGGATCCGAGTTGAAGCTCGAGAAGCGCCCGCTCGGCGCCGAGTACCGGATCGCGCTGCACCAGGGAACCCTCGACGGCGAGGGTTACAAGGCGGCGGTCGGCGAGGCGGTGCGCCGCATCCGCGCCGGGGAGCTCAGCAAGGTCGTTCTCGCCCGCGACCTCGTCGGCCATCTGCCCGATGGGGCGGACCTGCGCCGAGTGCTCGTCGACCTCGCTCTCGGCTATCCCGACACCTGGACCTTCGCCGTCGACGGCCTC
>JALYHS010000464.1 GCA_030776385.1 Actinomycetota bacterium | reverse complement strand
GCCGAGCGACCCTGATTGATGGCGCTATGCCAGTGCGGGCTGCGTTCCACGTTGCCCGACCGCGGGTGGCGGCGCGCCGTGACATCCCCGGCTGCGACGATTCCTGGCCGCACGAAGCCGCCGGGTGTAACTTCTAGCGCCTCGCCGCCCTCAAGCGGAGACCCTCTAAGCCACGCGACGTTCGGTATGTCACCGATGGCGGTGATCACGAGATCTGATTCGAGAACGCGTGCTTGGTCGATTCGCACGCCGATCACTTGGGGGTCGCCCCACAACTCGACACCGCCCGGAGCCGGCTGGAACGTGACTCCGCAATCCCGCGCCGCGGAGAACATCAGCTCAGATAGGGCATCTCCCAGATGACGTAGGTGGAGGGGAAAAGAATGAATGATGGTCACCGCGACCCCCAGAGCCTGCATGCTCGAGGCGAGTTCCAGCGCGAGGAAGCCGCCGCCGATAATCGACACTGTTCGAGCGTGAATCAGGTTGGCCGAAAGCGCGGTGGCGTCGTCGAGAGTGCGAATACGGTGTTCCCCCGTTTGCCCATCTCGCGCAAGCGAGCGAGCCCGAGAACCGGTTGCGATGATCAAGCCGTCGAATGAGAGCTGCTCGACATGCCCGTCTTTCACCATGGACACTGTCCGGTCTTCCACCGAGAGACTTGTCACGGTGGTGCTTGTCAACACTTCCACCTCGCTTGGTAGCTGAGGAAGGGTGATCGAGCTAGCTGCATCAATCTCTCGCAGAATCGTTTTCGAAAGCGCCGGGCGGGAGTAGGCCGTTTGCGGTTCTTCGCCGATGACGATGATCTTGCCGTCGAATCCTTCTGCCCGGAGCGTGTCTGCAGCACTCACCCCGGCGATGGCCCCACCGACGATAACGAACCTCTTCGGTGGCGAGCTCATTCGCGTGTTTCGAGCAGCGCCGCTACCGGGCACAGGCGGGCGCCGGACTCGGCCTTCGCTTCGAGCTTCGCCGGGATGGGGTCGAGGAGAATCTCCAACACACCGTCATCGTCCAACCTGTATATCTCGGGCGCGATCTCTTCGCAGACTCCATGCCCTTCGCAACGAGCGCGGTCTACTTGAACTCTCATCATTGAGTCTCCTTACCGTTTCGGAAGCTGGCTATACCGGGGACGAAGTCCACAGGCCCAGGTCGGGATGGTTGATCGAGAATGGCAAAAATTCTTCGATCAGGCCCCCGGTTCCCCACTGGTCGTTGTCCTCGTCATTAGCGGCCCACACGGTCCCGCAATAGGGACTTCCCTCTTCGAGCTGCTGAAGTTCGGCGGTGTATTCCGCGACGTTGCCGTTCGGATCGACAAAATAAGAGAAGGTGTTGTCGCCCGGTCCGTGACGCCCCGGACCCCAGACGGGTCGTATGCCGTTTCGCATCAATCGACCGGTGCCACGCATGTACTCATCGAGGCCTCGCATATCGAACGCAATGTGATTGAACGAGGAATGCGGTGCGCGGGTGATGGCGAGGACATGGTGGTCCACACCGACCCGGAGGAATGCCATGAAGTTCCCCAGCCAGTCGATCACCTGGAAGCCCAGGAACTGCGAGTAGAAGGCAACAGTGCTTTCAATGTTCCCGCTGTTGAGCACGACGTGACTCAGACGACGGGGGATCGACTCCCCCGGTTCGAGTTCGCGAGCGACTCGCGGCGTCAGATCTGTTGACAGTTCAACGAGCCGCCCATCGGGATCGAAGAACCGGAAACCGTACCCGCCACCAGGGGTCAGCTGAGCCCGAGGCTCGCGGTCGAATCTCACCCCGGCAGTGAGCAGCGTGGAGGCCAGCCTGTCAACGCTCGCGACGTCAGTGACGCCGAACGAAACGAGGTCCATGTGTCGTTCGGCCGCCGCCCGCAACCTCAACACATAGGGTTCTGGGCTCCCTTCCGCGGCAAAAAAGACGACGTCCCCATCGCTCTCAACCTTTTTTAGCCCCCAGAGGCCTCCGTAGTAGTTGACCGAAGCCTTCAGGTCTGGCACGGCTTCGGCGACATATCGAACATGCGTGATCGATGTATCTGGCAGCGTTGCTGCCCGTGAGGTGAACACTTCCTCGTGCATTAGTCCATCCTGTCGACGTGAGATTTTTTACTGTTAACGTTCCGCTGCGACCGTCTGGTCTTTCATGCGGCTGAGACCACGATTCGGTTACGCAGAACACCGAGGCCCACAACCTCTGCTTCGACCACATCTCCCGGGGTCAAAAATGTGTCGCTGCCCTGTCCGACACCGCCTGGAGTGCCGGTGGCGAAAATGTCGCCCGGCGATAATGTCGTGAATCGCGACGCATATTCGATCTGCTCTGCCGGGCTGAAGATCAGGTGGCCCGTGTTCCCGTCCTGTCGGGTGATTCCGTTGACACTCAACCGAAGACGAAGGTTGGACGGGTCGGGAACGAACTCTGCCGGGACGAACAATGGGCCCATCGGTGCGAATCCGTCATGACTTTTGCCGCCGAACCAGTCGGAGCGCAGCCGATCGCGGTCGGGCCGGAACAACAGGTTTCTGGCTGAGAAGTCGTTTGTCGTCATAAAGCCGGCGATGTGAGAGGGCGCTTCAGCGGCAGACACCCGCGTTGCGCGACGACCGATCACGACCGCGAGTTCGACTTCCCAATCCATTTTCGTCACCTCCGGTGGCATGGCGACATCGTCGTATGGGCCGGTGAGGCAGCTTGGCGCCTTGAGGAAGAGGTATGGGATCGAGGTCGATCGATCGCCCTTGAAGTCCGACGCGGCATCCACGACCACGTCGTTGAATCCGAACTTCCTCGCATCGCGCATTTCTTGCACGTGATCCGGGTAATTCTGCGCCGCGTAGATCATCTTGGAGGGTCGGGCTACCGGCTGGATGATTCGCGAACCCGGCCCGTAGGTGTGCAGTCGCTCGTCGTCGACGCCGATCTTGTCAATGAAGTTGACGATGCTTGCAATTCCCGCGAACGACGCATCCCATTGGTCGAGCAGATCCCTGATGTCGAATCGGGGGTCCCCTTCGGCCAGGTCGACTTCCGCCTGGCGCGCACAGTGGCGCAGGTCGAACACCTCTTCGCCGAGAACCAGTCCCGGTTCAGGTTTTCCATCGACCACAACGGTCGCCAGCGCGAAACCGTCGAGGCGGCTCTCGCCGGATAGAAACAATCCTGTTCTCGTCCGTTCCCCCGTCATCGCTTGGTCCTTGCGGTTGCATGTCCGGTTTGCGAATGCAGCGGCACGGCCGAGTCGAGTTGGAAGAGCATTCGCGCGTTGTCGCCGAGTACGGCGTTACGAGTTCGGTCGGCTAGCCCAAGACTTTCGATCGCTGAGATGCCTCCGGCGATGAACGACGGCCCGCCGTCTTGGCAGAAGGGCGCGTCGGAACCGAACACGGATCTTTCCGATCCGAAGAACTCGTACCCGGCCCGGACCGCCGACGGCAGGCCGTTGAGGGCTGTGTCTGCGTAGAACTTTTGGAAGTGCGCGGTCACCGGCTCCGAAATTCCTCTGTCTTGAGCCACAGGATTACCACCACCCCTGCCGCTGAATATCTGTTGGAAACCGAGGTTGATCCGTCCGCCAAAGGACGGGATCATCCCGCCGAAGTGATGGAGAACGATCTTCAGGTCTGGCAGTTCATCGAAGATCCCCGAGTACACCATTCGCGCTGCGAAAGCGCTTGTCTCATATGGCCATCCGAATGTGAACCAGATTTCGTCTTCGGACATTTCCTCTGTCGGGTAGTCGGCGACGAGGTGGGTGCGATAGGGGTGCACGAGCACTGGAAGATCCCGTCGAGCCATTTCTCTGAAAATGGGACGGAATCGCTCGTCACTCAGTGGCGCACCGAGAACGTTTGTATAAATCTGAATCCCGCGCGCGCCTAACTGATCATGCGAATAGCTCAACTCATCGAGGGCGAGGCTCACGTCTGTCATCGGGAGGACTGCCGTGAATGCGGGAAATCTGTTGGGATGCGACTCGGCGATGTGTGCCAGTTCTTCGTTGGCCATTCTCGCGAGCATGGCAGCCACGGCGGGGTCACCGAAGGTCTCGACGGGCGGATTGCCGAAATTGAGAATTTGTTGCAGGTCCGGAAATGCTTGGAGGGACTCCAAGCGGACATCCACATCCCACAACTCTGGAAGCCTCTCGAAGGCCGCAAGGGCGGGCAAGTTAGGTGCGATCACCCGGTACCGATCGAGTACCTTACGAGGCAGGAAGTGGCTGAAAGCATCGATCGTTGACACGACCACCCTCCTTTCCAGCCTCAGGCGAACGCCGACGTGATCGAGGCGAATGTTTCACCACAGAAGGCCACGTTTCGATGAATTCGATATTATGCATAAATATGCGATCTGGCAACTGGCGTCGCCAAATCAGATTGGCTTGGTGCGAGCCCAGCGGAACTCGGGGCCCTGACCCTGCAGAGTCCTAGCCGGCGGAGGCCGCCGCAAGGGTGTCGACCGACTACGTTTTTCCTTCGGTTGGCGCCTCCGCGATCGCCAGTCTCTCCTTGAGAGCGTCGACGCGAGATGCGAGATGTAATGACATGGCGCGCGAAGCAGCATCCGGATCCTTGGCCGCGATCCCAGAGAGAATCGCGGCGTGCTCTTCGTGCGCCTCATGGGCACTGGTGGCGTCGACTCCAAGAAACACGACAAAGGACGTAGTGGACGATTGTTCAGCAATGATGAGCTCGGCGAGTCTCGAGTTTCCTGAAGCCTTGGCGACCTGTGCGTGGAACTCAGAATTCAGTCGGAGAAACGACGTCTGGCTAACGTTCGGTGCATGCATCCGCTCCATCGTCACCGCCAATGCTGCCAACTCCTGTTCGGTGACGCGCGCGGCCGCTAGCTGCGCAGCCAGGGACTCCAGGGCACCACGAACTTCGTAGCCGTTGGTGAGGTCAAGCGCTGATGGCCGAAATACGCGGACACCGCGCCTTCCAACTCGTTCCACGAGTCCAAGACGCTCAAGAATCTGAAACGCCTCACGTACAGGTGTACTGCTGACGCCCAGCCGAGCAGCCACATCGTTCTGTCGCAATGGAGTACCCGCGACAATCTGCCCCTGGCGAATCTCGGATCGAAGCTGTTCGGCGACGCGCGCGGCGACGGTCGTCTGCAATGACAACGTGTCAACCATTCTTCGAGCCCCTGTCTACGATCCGGTGACTGCCTCTCGCTGAATCCTAGATGTGGGCCCGCGTTACTGCGCCCTCACCGGGCCGGAGCGGAAACACCAGCGGTCGCATCGGGGCAGCGGTTGCTCCCCTGAGCTTCAACCCCGCGCCGACGAAGACGAACTCCCACAGCTGTGCCGCAGCAATTTCTTCCAGATATGCGTTTTCCATTATGGGAATTCCGCACTCGCCCAGCAAGTAGGTGTGGACCGGATGCCAGTTTTCGGGATCGACAGTCGGCATCACCTCCAAAGCCACATTGTCAGCACCGATGACCATTGCTCCCGCCTCTGCGAGGAGTGCCGCGGCCTCACGATCGAGGCCGGGTTCGTTGTGAAGATAGCCAGTTCCGTTCGACCACGCGCGCATTCGCCCGGTGCGGACGAGTACGACGTCCCCGACGTTGACGGACGTTCCCTGGAGGTCCATGACTGACTGGAGTTCGCCGGCGGTAATTCGGTGAGAGTCGGGGAGCATGGCAACTCCTGCTGCAGCGGCCACGTCGAGCAAAATGCCCCGCGCGATGATCGGGGGCTGCTGCTCGGCTCCGTTCTTCCTCCACTGCCTGCTTCCCAGATGCTCCGCGGCAAGAAAGCCATTCCACACGGCGCCGCGGAGACCGAAATGATTCAGCGCGTCGAGATGAGTGCCCGTATGCGTGTACATCGAGATGCAATCCCCGGAATACGTGACAAGCTCATTTTGCTCCGGCCCAAGGCCGAGCACGTCTTCATTTATGCTGCCGGCCGGCGTGTGTGACATCCATATTTGATAGGTCGGATCTCCAAGCCCTGCCCAGGATGGCATCCCCACGTGGTAATCGACAGAGATGTCGTAG
>JALYHS010000463.1 GCA_030776385.1 Actinomycetota bacterium | reverse complement strand
TGCCGTTGCTGTACCACGAGCGCTCGTACTGGCAGCCGGGCGACCGGGTGTGAACCGATTCGCTGATCGAGCCTGTCGAGATCGGATCTCGACACGCTCGATCAGCGATCGGCTACACCACGCAATTCGGCCCGAGCAGCGACTTCAGCTCGCCGTACAGGTCGGCGGTGACCGCCACCGGGAACGGAATCTCGAACATCCGCGCCGTATCGCCGCGCACCAGACGGAGCCGCACCTCGTTGTCGCCCGAGTGTCGGATCAGCACATCGTTGAGCGCGGTCACAACCTCGGTCGTGGCGCGCTGCTCGGGCACCGAGATCACCAGAGGGCCGGAGCCGAGGCTCTGGCCGGTGTCCGGCAGAAACATGCTCACGGCGTGGAGGTTCATGCCGTCGTCGCGAATGCTGACGCGGCCCTTAATAACGACGATCGCGTCGGCCACCAGGGCGGGGCCGAACTCCTGATACGTCTTGCCGAGGAACATCACCGAGATCTCGCCGGCGAAGTCCTCCAGTTGCGCGATTCCGTACTGGTTGCCCGAGTTGCGCGCGGTGCGGTGCTGCACGCTGGTGAGGAGACCGGCGACGGTCACGACATCCCCGTCGGTCACCTCCTCACCGTCGAGTAGTTCGGCGATCCCGAGCGAGGCGTGCTTGGCCAGCTGAAGTTCGAGTCCGGCGAGCGGATGATCGCTGACGTAGAGCCCGAGCATCTCGCGTTCGAAGGCGAGCTTGTCGCGCTTGGCCCACTCGGGTCGTTCGGGCACGCGTTCGACAGCGTGCTCCGGTTCGTCCCAGAGGCTGTCGAAATCGAAGCCGACCTGGCCGCTCGCCTCAGCGCGTTTGTCGCTCACGGCACGCTCCACGGCCCCCTCGTGCACCTCGACAAGTGCGCGGCGCGTGTCTCCGAGCGAGTCGAACGCGCCGGCCTTGATGAGCGACTCGACCGTGCGCTTGTTGACGGCCTGCAGCGGCACCTTGCGCAGGAAGTCGTGGAAGCTGGTGAAGGCGCCCTTGTCCTCACGTGACGCCCGGATCTGCTCGACGACGCCGAAGCCCACGTTGCGCACAGCGCCGAGGCCGAAGCGGATGTCGTCACCGACGGCCGCGAAAAAGCCGATCGACTCGTTGACGTCGGGCGCGAGCACCTGAATGCCCATTCGACGGCACTCATTGAGGTAGACCGCGAGTTTGTCGCGCGCGTCGCCGACGCTCGTCAGCAACGCCGCCATGTATTCCGCCGGGTAGTGCGCCTTGAGGTATGCCGTCCAGTAGCTGAGCACGCCGTACGCGGCCGAGTGCGCCTTGTTGAACGCGTAGTCGGAGAACGGGAGCAGGATCTCCCAGAGGGTCTTGATGGCCGTTGCGGAGTAGCCATTGGCCTTCATTCCGGCCTCGAAGCCCTCGTACTGTTTGTCGAGTTCGGACTTCTTCTTCTTGCCCATTGCTCGCCGCAGGATGTCGGCCTGACCGAGTGAGAATCCGGCGACGCGCTGAGCGATCGCCATGACCTGCTCCTGGTAGATGATCAGGCCATAGCTGGTGTCGAGGATCTCCCGCAGCGAGTCCTTGAACTCCGGATGGATCGGGTCGATCGGCTGCAAACCGTTCTTGCGCAGCGCGTAGTTCGTGTGCGAGTTCGCCCCCATCGGGCCCGGCCGATACAAGGCGATGACCGCGGAGATGTCTTCGAAGTTGTCGGGCTTCATCAGCCGCAGGAGCGACCGCATCGGGCCGCCGTCGAGCTGGAAGACGCCGAGGGTGTCGCCACGCGCCAGCAGCTCATAGGCCGCCGGATCGTCGAGCTCGAGCTCCTCGAGCACCGGCCGATGACCCCGGTTGCTCTCGATGTTGTCGAGTGCATCGTCGATAATCGTGAGGTTGCGCAGCCCCAGGAAGTCCATCTTGATGAGCCCGAGGGCCTCGGATGCCGGGTAGTCGAACTGCGTAACGATCTGCCCGTCCTGCTCGCGCTTCATGATCGGCACGATGTCGATCAGCGGCTCGCTGGACATGATGACTCCGGCGGCGTGCACGCCCCACTGGCGCTTCAGGCCCTCCAGCCCGCGGGCCGCCTCGAAGACGGTCTTGGCTTCGGCATCCACCTCGATGATGGATCGGAGGTCGCTCGCCTCCTTGTATCGCTCGTGCGTCGGGTCGACGACGCCGATCAGCGCCATGTCTTTCCCCATGATGGGCGGCGGCATCGCCTTGGTGAGCTTCTCCCCCATGCCGAACGGGAATCCCAGCACGCGGCCAGCATCCTTGAGAGCCTGCTTCGCCTTGATCGTGCCGTATGTGACGATCTGCGCGACACGCTCCTCGCCGTACTTGTCGGTCACGTACTTGATGACCTCGCCGCGGCGGCGTTCGTCGAAGTCCACATCGAAGTCGGGCATCGAGACGCGGTCGGGGTTGAGGAACCGTTCGAAGATCAGGCCGTGTCGCAGCGGATCCAGATCGGTGATCCCCATCGCGTACGCCGCCATCGAGCCGGCACCCGATCCGCGCCCGGGACCGACCCGGATGCCGTTGCGCTTCGACCAGTTGATGAAGTCGGCGACGACGAGGAAGTAGCCCGGGAAGCCCATCTGCGTGATGACTCCGACCTCGTAGTCTGCCTGCGTGCGCACCTCGGCCGGGATACCGTCGGGGTACCGCACCTGGAGGCCCCTGTCGACCTCCTGCACGAACCAGCTGTCCTCGGTCTCGCCCTCAGGCACTGGGAATCGCGGCATGTAGTTCGCGGTGGTGTTGAACTCGACCTCGCAGCGCTCCGCGATGAGCAACGTGTTGTCGCAGGCCTCCGGGTGATCGCGAAAGATGTGCCGCATCTCGGCGGGCGACTTGAGGTAGTAGCCGCTGCCATCCAGCTTGAAGCGGCCGGGATCGGCCATGGTCGAGCCCGACTGCACGCACAGGAGCATCTCGTGCGCGGTGGCGTCGGAGGCGCGCGTGTAGTGCGCGTCGTTCGTGGCGAGCAGCGGGAGTCCGAGCTGCTTCGAGATGCGGAACAGGTCGTCGGCGACGCGCTTCTCGAGGCTCAGGCCGTGATCCATGATCTCGACAAAAAAGTTGCCGTCGCCGAAAATGTCACGGTAGTCGGATGCCGCCTGCAGCGCGAGGTCGTACTGACCGAGCCGCAGTCGGGTCTGCACCTCGCCGCTGGGGCATCCGGTGCTGGCGATGAGACCGGCGGAGTACTGGTTGAGCAACTCGCGATCCATGCGGGGCTTGAAGTAGTAGCCCTCGATCGAGGCGAGCGATGAAAGCCGGAAGAGGTTGTGCATGCCGGCGGTGTTCTCTGCCCACATCGTCATGTGTGTGAAGGCGCCGCCGCCCGAGACGTCGTCCTCGCCGCCGTTGCCCCACCGCACCCGGGTGCGCTCACGGCGCGAGGTGCCCGGCGTGAGATAGGCCTCCGTGCCGATGATCGGCTTCAACCCCGCGTTCTTCGCCTGATTCCAAAAGTCGAACGCCCCGAAGTTGTTGCCGTGATCGGTGATCGCGATCGCCGACATCCCCTGCTCCTGCGTCGCGCTCATCAGGTCGGCGACGCGCGCCGCGCCGTCGAGCATCGAGTACTCGGTGTGCACGTGCAGATGCACGAAGGAATCGTTCGCCACGGTGTCTGGTCGGCTGTCTCTCTGGGGTAGATCCCCACCCTAACCGCGACGTCAGTCCTCGCGCAGAACGTCCAGTGCGTGTTGGAGGTCGGCGGGATACTCGGTCTCGAAATCGACCCGTTCTCCTGAACCCGGATGCTGGAATCCGAGTCGCATGGCGTGCAACCACTGCCGCTCGAGCCCGACTCGCGCGGCGAGCACCGGGTCGGCGCCGTAGAGCAGATCGCCGACGCACGGGTGGCGCTGAGCGGCCATGTGCACGCGGATCTGGTGGGTGCGTCCAGTCTCCAGGTGGATCTCCAGCAGCGTCGCCGCCCGCATCGCCTCGAGGGTCTCGTAGTGGGTCACGCTGGGTTTGCCGTCCGCGGTGACCGCGAACTTCCAACTCGAACTGGGGTGCCTGCCGATCGGGGCGTCGATCGTCCCGGTGAAAGGGTCGGGATGACCCTGCACGACGGCGTGGTAGATCTTGTCGACTTCCCGGTCGTGGAACTGCCGCTTCAGCTCGGTGTACGCGCGCTCGCTCTTCGCGACCACCATCAGTCCGCTGGTGCCGACGTCGAGGCGGTGCACGATCCCCGCACGCTCGGCGGCACCGGAGGTGCTGATCCGGAAGCCGGTCCCCGCCAGCGCGCCGAGTACGGTCGGTCCGTCCCAGCCGACCGCCGGATGCGCGGCGACCCCCACCGGTTTGTCGATGACGACCAGGTCGTCATCGTCGTACACGATCGCGAAGTCGGGCACGAGGGTCGGGACGATTCTGGGCTCAGTCTTCGGAGTCCACTCGACCTCGAGTCGACCGCCCGCGGTGAGGCGATCGGATTTATCCAGTACTCGACCGTCGAGGGTCACTCCGCCCGCTGCCACGACCTCGGCCGCGAAGGTGCGCGAGAAGCCGAGGAGACGGGCGAGTGCCGCATCGGCCCGCTCCCCCGACAGTCCGTCGGGTACCGGCAGGCTCCGCGACTCCATCGGCTAGGCCTTCGGTGCGGGTTCGGTGGGAGCGGCGGGCTTGGCCGCGGGAACGACGTCCGGGTCGTCGGCAGACCGCTTGACGCGTGTGTAGACAGCCTTTCTGCCGTCGAGCCCGATCCCTCGCAGCGACAGGATCAGAAACAGCGCCATGGCCACGACAATGCCGGAATCCGCGATGTTGAAGATGGCGGGGAATCCGTAGATCTGCACAAAATCGACCACGTGCCCGGTGCCGAAGCCCGGCTGGCGGAAGAGCCGATCCGTCAGGTTGCCCGCCGCGCCTCCGAGCACCAGACCGAAGACGACGGCCCACCCGATCGAGCGGATGCGGCGTGAGAACCAGACGATGAAGACGACGACGCCGACGGCGACGATCGACAGGATCCAGGTGAAGCCGCTGGCCAGCGAGAACGCGGCTCCCGAGTTCGTGACGAAGTGCAGCTGCACGAGCTGGCCGAGCACGGGGACGAGCTGCCCCTCCTGGAGGTGCGTGACGACGAGGTACTTCGCCAGCTGGTCAACGCCGTAGAGCACGAGCGCGACGGCACCGAGCAACAGCAGAGCGCGGACGCTGGCGCGCCCGCGCTCCCGCTTCTCAGTCGGTGCTGCCGGCTCAGTTTCCTGCGGCAAAACCCGGGTAGTCGGTGGGCTGCGGGTACGCGCCGTAGTCGGGCGACTGCGGGCCGCTGTAGCCGGCGGTTGCGCCGGCCGGGCTGGCCTCGTACTGCAGCTGTGGGGCGTCGGACGTCGGGGCCTCCTGGGCGGGAGCCGTGGGTGCACCCGAACTCAGCGAACTGGAACTCTCGAGTTCCTGCAACTGACCCTCGATGTAGCTTCGCAACTTCTCCCGGTACTCCTTCTCGAACGAGCGGAGCTCGTCGATCTGGGTCTCGAGCGCGGTCTTGTCGTGCGAGAGACCGGCGGTGGCCTGCTCCAGCGACGACTTCTCGGCCTCGAAAGCGGCCAGCTGAGCAGCCTGCGTCTGCTGGGCCTCCGCGAGCTGGGCCTGTGTGATCTGCTGCGTCTCGGCGAGCTTCGCGTCTGCGGCCTGCTGGGCCTCGGCGAGCTGCGCCTCCGCGGCGGCCTTGGCCTCGGCGAGCTGCGCCTCCGCGGCGGCCTGAGCCTCGGCGAGCTGCGCCTGCTGAACCGTTTGCGCCTCGGAGACGACGCGCGCGGCCGTGGCGTGACCCTCGGCGATCAGCGCGTCGCGCTTCTCCATGCCCTCGCGCACGT
>JALYHS010000462.1 GCA_030776385.1 Actinomycetota bacterium | reverse complement strand
GTTCCGTGAGGTGCGGTGCGCGATCGAGGTGACATTTGCCCAAGTTTACGCCTTCGTCGAGCCACCACCGGGATCGACGAGCGGGAGCAACGAGCAGAGCAAGTCGAGTGTCCAGTCCAAGGGAGCTGAGCTTGACAGTCGGACGATGCGGCCGGATGCCTCCGCGCCACCAGCGTCGTCGCCGAACGCAGTCGTGGGTTCGATCGCGATCACCGGCCGGCCGGCGAACTCGCAACGGTCCCAGAAGAGCCCCAGATACGGAAGGCTGCCTGCGTGCCATCGCAGCGTCAGCGCGTCGCCGTCAGGGTGAGTGAGGGTGGCCGAATCGACAACCGCTGACTCCTGAACGAAGGCCTTGAGGGACCTCCCCTCGTTGAGTTCATTGAGAACTGCGTTGCTCGGGAAGGCGAGCGGGCCGCGAGGCGACGGATATTCACGCACGAGCGCGGGGCGCACCGTCATGTTCGAGGCGGCGACCGACACAACCGAGGTGAGCTCAGCGAGGAACTGTGGGTGGGCGCTCCACGAGAACGGGATCGGTCGAACTGATGACGTCGTGGCACGGTAGCTCAGCCTCACTCCGGATGCCGTGGCCGAGACGGTCCGCGTCAATCGAATCGGCATGCTTGTCAGCTGGACCGCGAGGGTGACGACGCTCGCCGAGTGAGCCTCAATCGTCCACGGGACGCTCCACGCGTCGCCATGGTCGGGGATGCACGTACCGTCAGCGAGCCGTGTCGCGGCGACACTCGGCACGATCTCGTCCCACCCGCCCATCCCGTTTCGCACGAACGGGTCGCCCCACGAGGTCGGCTCGTTGTCGGTGCTCGGCGCGAGCCACTCGCGGCCGTTGGCGCCCTGAATACTGACGATTCGTGCTCCTCGCTCGGAGTCCATGCGCAGTTGAAGCCCGCCGCCGCGAACTTCGAGAATCATCCAGGCAATCCGATCCGACGTTCCCCGGAACGCAACTGCTGGATGACGACAGCCAGCACCAGAAGTGCTCCCTTGGCGACGTTCTGCCAGAAGGTGTTCACATCGAGCAACGTGAGGCCGTTCTCGAGGATCCCGAGCAGGATCACCGCGAGGATCGTGCCCATGATCGTGCCCTTTCCGCCTTTGAGTGCGGCGCCGCCGAGTGCGGCAGCCGTGATCGACTCGAGTTCGAGGCCCTGCGATCCCGATACCGGTTGACCGGAGCCGGTGCGAGCGGTGATCAGGATGCCGGCAATCGCCGCCACGGCTCCCGTCATGATGTACACCCCGATGATGTAGCGGTTGAGGTTGATGCCCGCAAGGCGCGACGCGACATCGTTGCCTCCCACGGCGTAGATGTTGCGCCCGATGCTGGTGTAGCGCAGCACGATATGCATGGCGACGGCCGCGATGATCAGAATCCAGACCAGGGTGGGAATGCCGATGATCGTGCCGCGTGCGAGGAACACGAAGAACGGGTCGGCCCCCGTGTAGCCCTGCGCGCGGCCATCGGAGACGAGGTCGGCGATGCCCTGGAAAGCTGCCAGCGTGGCGAGCGTCGCGATCACGGGGTTGACGCGCCCGAAGACGATGATGAGCCCGTTGATGAGCCCGCACACGAGGCCGATTCCGATCGCCCCCAGCACGCCGAGGGCCGGTCCCGCAACGGTGAAGATCATCGCCGAGGTCACCGAGCAGAGACCGGCGAGCGATCCGACCGAGATGTCGAGGGCGCCCATGATGATCACCACCGTCTGCACGACCGCGAGCAGTCCGGAGATCGCGATCGCCGTGCCGATCACCTTGAGGTTGGCGATGTCGAAGAACAGGGGATTCTGCCCCCCGATCACCGCGACCAGCAACGCGATCGCGATGAGCAAGGAGATGTTCTGCACCCCGACGCCACGAATCACACGGCGGATCGGGGACGATCGCGTGCCGTCATCGGCCGACCGGATCTCTGTGGTGCTGGGGGATGACATGGTGGTCCTTTCGGGGCCTGGCTAGTTGCTGACGTGGTCGTCGGCGTCGGTCATCGCCATGGCGAGAATCGACTCTTCGGTGGCGTCGGCGTGGTCGACGGTCCCGACGATGCGGCCGCCTGCCATGACATAGATGCGATCTGAGACTCCGAGCACTTCGGGGAGCTCGCTCGAGACGATCAAGACGGCGACCCCGCTCTGGGCGAGGGTGTCGATGATCGTGTAGATCTCGGCCTTCGCGCCCACATCGACCCCCCTCGTCGGTTCGTCGAGCACCAGCAGTTTGGGACCATAGGCCAGCCAGCGCGCGAGGACGACCTTCTGCTGGTTGCCGCCGGACAGGTTCTTGGCGAGTTGCTCCGGTGAAGGGGTGCGAATGCTCAACTGGGAGATGAAGGATTTCGCGATGTCCCGCTCGAGACGTGACTTCACGAAGAAGGCCCGCGAAATGCGCGGGAGGATCGCCAGTGAGATGTTGTCCCGCACGGTGCGTTGCAGAAGCAGTGCTTCGGCCTTGCGTTCCTCCGGGGCGAACCCGATGCCCGCCGCGATCGCGTCGGCCGGGCTCCGGAAGTGCACGGTCTCGCCGTCGACCCTGACCTCGCCGGACTCGACCCTGACGTCGCCGACGATCGCCTTCATCAGCTCGCTCCGCCCGGCGCCGATCAGCCCGGCGACCCCGACCACTTCGCCGGCCTTCACCGTGAGGGTGATGTCATCGACGTCTGCCGTACCGACGTTCGTCAGCGACAGGATCTCGCGGCCGGGCTGCTGGCGATCGCGCTGGAACAGCTGCGACAGGTCGCGCCCCACCATCATCCGAACGAGCTCGGCATTGTCGGTCTCCGCCGTGAGCCGGGTGCCGACCAGTGCGCCGTCCCGAAGAACGGTAATGCGATCCGACAGTTGGAAGATCTCGCTCATGCGATGGGACACATACCCAACTGCCTTGCCCTGGTCGCGAAGCTTTCGAATCAACGCGAACAGGATTCCCACCTCCTCATCGCCGAGGGACGACGTCGGCTCGTCGAAGCAGATCACCCGCGGCTCGCTGATGACGGACCTCATGATCTCGACGATCTGACGCTGCGCCGGGGAGAGGTCCCCGCCCCTCATCGTTGCGGAGATCACGCGGTCGAACCCACTCTCGACGAGATCCTCGGTGACTTGACGCTCGAGCGCGCTCCGGTCGTAGAGCGGCCCGCGAGCCGAAATCCGACCGATGTAGATGTTCTCGGCGACGGAGATGTGCTGGAGGATCTCGGGCTCCTGCGCGATCACTCGCACGCCGGCGGCGTGAGCGTCGGCGGGACTGTGGAACGTGACGGTGGCTCCGTCGAGACTCACGTGGCCGGAGTCGGGCTGATAGTCACCCGTCAGAATCTTGAGGAGCGTCGACTTGCCCGCCCCGTTCTCACCCATGAGCGCGGTGACCTCGCCGGCCCGCAGCTCGAAGTCGACCTCATTCAGCGCGACGACCGGTCCGAATTGTTTCCGGACACGGGTGGCCGCGAAGACGGTCGGGGTGAGTTCGGTGTTCATGGGTCTCCGGTCGTGGATACTGGCGGACGAGTCGTGGTGGGGTCGGCGCACCGACCCCACCGAGCGAATCAGGTGCAGACGACTCCCGCGGCCTTCCAGTTTGTCGCGTCGACCATCTCGGTCTTCGCGATCGACTGAGCCGGAAGCGCCGTTCCCTTCCGGATCTGGGCGATCATCGACTCCATCGCCGCCTTTCCGACAGCCGCACCGGAGATGAAGAGGGCGGCCTTGTTGCCGGTGTTCTGGTTCGCTGCCCAGTCCTTGCAGGTGAGGTACGCCCCCAGCCCCACGCCGATGATGTCGGCGGGCGCGATGTTTCCGTTCTGCAGCGCGGTCACGATGCCGGTCTCGTTCTCATCGTTGCAACCCCAGACGACCCAGTGCTTCACATTCGCGTTCGCCGTGATGACGGCACCCGCCTTGTCCTGGGCGTCGGTGACGGAGTTGTCGGTTCCGATGTCGATGACCTTGGGCGAGGTGCCGGCGGCCGTTGCGAACGCGGCTTTGGCGGCGTTGACTCGATCAGCACACACCGACAGATCCTCCTTGTAGCCACTCAGGATCACGGTGTCAGTCGCGCTCCAACCCGCCTTCGCGTACAGCGCGGCTGCCTTCTGCCCGACGAGAGTTCCCATCGCGGTGCCATCGAAGCCGGCGAACGGGATGGCTTTGCCCGATGCATCTTTCGTGATGTCGTCGGAGGCCATGATCGGGATCTTCGCGGCACGGGCGTCGGAGATGACCTGCGGGCCGATCTTCTGGTCCGGCACGACCACGATCAACCCGTCGACCTTCTGTGCGATGGATGCCTCGACCTGGCTGATCGCCGCGTTGGCGTCAGTGCCGAGGTTCACCACCTTGACGGTGACTCCTCCCGCGGCCTGTGCCGCCGCCTTTGCACCGTTCGCTTCATCGATGAAGTACTGCTGATCGCCCTGCTTCTGCAGATAGGCGATCGTAATGTTGCCGGACTTCGTCGTCGTCGAACCCGAGCCGGTTGTGGTGTCCTGGCCCGAGGTGCACGCCGAAACACTGAACACCAGAGCGACGGAAGCCGCGGCGATAGCGAACGCACGCGTGGTCCGCGTGCCCCTGACTGCTGTTTTCATCTGCTGCGTCCTTCATCTCTATGAGTGACCGGTCGGCTTCTCTGCCGACCGGGGTGGTCGTCAGTTGACGGCCGTGGTTGGCAGCGCGCTGCCAAGTCGTGCGAGCTGGGCTCGGATGGTGGCGACTTCCTCGTCGCGTTCCTGTTGCGGGTCGGAGTGGAAGAGCAGCATGCTGGGGAGCGACGTCGCGAAGAAGTCGATCCGGGCGGGCGTCTTGGCCAGTTCCTCGGCCCATTCCGCGAGTCGACGGGCCAGCTGGGCGGCCTGCTCGCCGCGACCGAGTCGACGAAGCGCGACGATCGAGTAATAGGTCTGGGCGCTGTACGGCTGCGAGTTCATCCGGAGGAAGTCGCCCGTGAAGGCGGCGGCCGTCTCCCATTCTTCGTGGGCCCGGCCGTCCCCGAGCGCGGCGAAAATGTCTCCTCGCTGCAACCTCAGCTGAGCGGCGTTCGCCAGCGTATGTCTCGCCTCGCCGAGCGACACCGGGGTGTCGAATGAGCTGTCCAGTTGCGTCAGCGCGAGTGACGGGTCGCCCGCGTCAAGAGCGGACTTGGAGCGGGCAAGATTTGACTCGTCCCAGGCGCCGAGGACCATACCTTCGCCACCCTCCCAGGGCTGAAAGACACGGCTGATCAGCAGCTGGTGAGCCTCGCCGGCGCGCCCCAGCGAGGTGAGCAGCTTGGCAAGCACGACCGTGAGGTCGTCACGCTGATCGACAAGTTCCGCCTCGGTCTCGAGCCGTTTCACCCGGCCGCGCGGGTCGTCGCCGAGCCGCTGGGCCAGCTGATCGAACTCGTAGAGCAGCTTCGCGCTGTCGGGATCGAGCTGCCGGGCCGCAACGTAGTGGGCCCGCGCGATGGAAGCATCGTGGTGCACGTTGAACGCCGCGATCCCGAGATTGCGCTCAACGACTGCCGCCAGGCGAGTGGGAAGCGCGCAGCGCAGAGCGGAGGTCCACTGGGCCGTTGCCCGGTCGTACTCGCGTTTGTCGTAGTACCAGCTCCCGAGCAGCGCGTGCGCGAGCCCGCAATCGGCCTCGGCGTCGACAGCCGCGAGGAGCACACGCAGGTCGTTCGGGCGGGACGCAAGGCAGTGACGCTCATCGCTGTTCGACGCCGCAATCCGAGCATCTGCAGCGTCCGCGCCTCGGCGGAGTGAGTCGAGCAGCCATGCCCGGTGGAAGTGGAGGAGCGGGGCGAGTTGCACCTGGCCTATGGCCGTCGACGCCGCCGCAGAGACAGCGCGGTCGAGCACCAGGAGGGCACGGTCGGCGAGGCCGCAACTCGCGAACTCGAGGGCGACGTCGAGAAGCGTGCCAGCATCCACGCTCGTGGAACGGTCCGCGAGCTCGAGTGCCCACTGATCCAGAGGGTCGAGCCGAAGGGTCTCGAGGAGAAGGCCATCGGATTCGATCGTGTCGCCGCTGTTCTGCAGAAGCGTGGCGAGCAGGTCCCGGGCCTGGAGGTTGTCAGCATCTCGACGTACGACCGAGCGCGCGTGGGCGATCGCCGAAGGCAGATCTCCCGCCCGAGCCTCGAGGCGTGCGAGTGCGAGACCGGCCGCTGCGCGCCACGCGGCGTTCCAGCACGCCTTGGTCAGATGATCTCGAGCCTCCCCGTCGCGGCCCTGCCGAACCAGAACGATGCCGAGGAGGTACAGCGCTTCGCCGTCGGCGGGGTTCGGCACTCGGCCGGTCAGGCGGTGGATCGCCGCGCGCAACAGTCGCTCCGCCGAGACGAGATCTCCCGCCCATGCGGCACGCTCACCGAGCGCGGTATTCGATCGCGCGTCGCCGGGATCACGGCGGAGCGCCTCGAGCCAGTACGGCTCGGGCATCCTCGTGGCGTGCCGGTATTGCAGCAGGTACTGGCCGATCAGGAACAGCTCATCGACGCTCGTCACCTCGGAAGGCGCAGGAGGCTCGGTTGCGGGATCGAGCTGGGCAGCGGAGTCCAGTTCCCCAGGCACGGATGCCGGTGAACGCGGGGTCCATGACATCAACTCGATGTCGCCACTGCGCACCTCGACGTTCAGCTCGTCGACCCTGAGGTCGCCAGCCACTTCCACGACGACGGGCGCCGCAGGAGACACCGGTCCCGACCAGCGGGACAGCACATCGCCCCCGTGCCGGACCAGGATCTCGGCGGTATCGATCGCCGATGTGAAAGCGACCCGTAACTCGACCGTCGACTCCCTCGCTGCGAGCTTCACGGCGCAGTGCAGGTTCGCCTGATCGACGGTGCCCATCGCGTGGATCGGATACCAGTACTGGCTGAACGCCTTCGTCTCGCCGGGCGCCAGAAACGAGAAGTCGGGCTGGTTATTGGTGAATGCTCCTGCCATCAGCTCGACGTACGGACCATCCGTGTCGGTGAGGTTGCGATCCCACGCCCACCCGAACGGGGCGTCGCCCCACGTCCACTGCTTCTTGCCCGGAATCATGCGGTGGTCGGCCCAGTGCACGAAGCCCGCGTCACGCCCGTGGTCGTACCCGCCGAAGAAGTCGTCTTCGGAACTCAGCACCATGTATGAGGTTGGCACCGGGATGTTGCGGTACCAGTCGAGCCGGTCCCCGTCGGGCCGATCAGCTGTGACCCGAGCCGGGTAGTCGACACCGTAGTACCGACCATCGACCGCGGGGAAGCTGGCGACGGCTCGGCGTGCGTGGTCCGCGACCGCCTGAACGTCACTCGGAAAGAACGATTGATAGTCGTCGTTGACCGCTGCCGCCACATTCGCCCACCAGAGAAACGACTGCGTCGTCTCCGTGCGGTTGTGCAGGCGCACTCTCGCTTCCATCACGGAGCTTCCCGGCGTCAGGCGGATGCCGTGCATCCCCTTCATTCTGGTGAACGGGTCGTGGTCGGAACACCAGACGGTCACCGATCCGTCGCTCTCCCGCTCGATCTCGAACTCGACGGGCAGGAAGGTAGCCGGGCGATGATGCTGCGGCCAGTTGAACTCGATGCCGCCGGCGATCCACGGTCCGGCAAGGCCAACGAGCGCGGGTTTGATGACGTTGTTGCGGTAGACGAAGTCGTAATCGGCAGCTTTGTCGTATGCGACGTGGATGCGCCCCCCGAGCTCGGGCAGGATCACCACGCGGAGCCACTCGTTCTCCAGGTGCACGGCGTTCCAGCTGTGCGGTGCCTTCGTCTGGCTGATGCGCTCGTGAAACGGAAGCGGGTACACGCGGCCGCTCGACCCCTGGTAGATGCGCTGCTCCAGAAACGCGGGAAGGGCATCCGGCTCGTCAGGAAGGTACGAATCGATGATGATCGGTTCGACCCAGGCGGCCACCGCCATGCCGGTCTGGTCGGCGGGGATGCTCGGAAGATCGATGCGGGAGGCCGACGCCACCGCCTGCGTCAGGGCGTTCGCGCCCTGGCGTCCCATCTCATCGTCGAGCATGCCGTCAGGCTATGGGCCGGGCACACCGACGTGGAAGGAGCGATCCGGCGGAGAAACTGGACAAAACGCTGATTCATGGGCATGATCATGCCGTGACGATCGCCGACGGTTTTCCCGGTCAGCGCTTGCTCGTGCTGCCACGTCCTCGCCTGCGTGAGGCCCTGAATCAGCCCGGCACATCGCACCTCGTTGTGACGGACTGCGGATACTTTCCCGAAGCGCGGGCGCACGGGATGTCCCGGAGGGTGCCGGTCGAACAGGCCGTGATCCTGATCTGTACGAAGGGCATCGGGTGGGCCGTCGTCGACGGCACTCCCCACTCGGTGAGCGCAGGACAGGTGGTGGTCATCCCGCCGGGAGTGCCCCATTCCTATGGGAGCGACGAGCGTGATCCTTGGACCCTGTGGTGGGTTCACGTCGACGGCCGAGACCTTCAGGAGTTCCTCCTCGCCGCAGGCATGACCGCCGCCGCACCGGTTCGTACGCTCTCGGACGTGTACCGCGTCGTCGCTCTGGTGGAGGAGGTCGTTCAGAGCATGGAACGCGACCTGAGCGTGGCCAGCCTGCTCGCGGCATCCGGTGCGGCATGGCATCTACTCGCGCTGCTGGCATCCGCCGCTTCCGCGCGCCACCAGCAAACGAGCGTGATCGACCGAGCGATGAGCTACCTGCGCAGCCACATCGACGAGGACCTGACCGTCGGCCAGCTCGCCGCAATCGCGGCGCTCAGCCCCTCTCACTTCGCCGCGTTGTTCCGCCAGCGCACCGGCTTTGCCGTGATGCAGTATCACAAGCAACTGCGCATGGCGCGGGCCCGAGAACTTCTCGACACGACGACGATGCCGATCGCCGCGATCGCGACGGTTCTCGGGTACGCCGATCCGTTCTACTTCTCACGCCAATTCCGCGCCGTGCACGGGACGACCGCGCTGCGGTATCGAGCCCTCCACAAGGGGTAGCGGTCTCAGGACGCCCGCCTTCGCGCGACTCGAGACGTGAGTGCTAGCTCAGCTGCGACAGGATCGCGCTGCGCAGCTCCTCGGGAGCCTTCTCCTGGCATGCCCTCTGCATCTTCGCGGTCATCGTGATGCCGACGAGGTGCTCGCCCGTGCAGTCGTCGCAGTTCTCGAGGTGCTCGGTGACGTCCTGAAAGTCCTGGTCGCTCAGTTCGCGGTGCAGGTACTCCTCGAGTTCCGCCTTGGCCTTATCGCAGCCGCAATCGGTCATTTCGTGCTCCTGGGAGAGGTGGTGTCCGCCACGGCGAAGCCGCGATCGCGGGCGTAGTCGGCGAGCAGGCCGCGCAGAAGACGGCGCCCGCGGTGGAGTCGGCTCATCACGGTGCCGACGGGAGTTTTCATGATGTCGGCGATCTCCTGGTAGGCGAACCCTTCGACATCGGCGAGGTACACAGCGAGCCGGAAGTCTTCCGGGATCGACTGCAGGGCTTCCTTGACGTCGCTGTCAGGAAGATGGTCGATCGCCTCGGCCTCCGCGGAGCGCGTGGAGCGCCCCTGCGTGAGCGACTCGGCAGAGCCCAACTGCCAGTCCTCGAGGTCGTCGATCGTGTTCTGGTACGGGTTGCGCTGATTCTTGCGGTAGCCGTTGATGAAGGTGTTCGTCAAGATTCGGTACAGCCAGGCCTTCAGGTTCGTGCCCTGCTGGAACTGGGCGAAGGCCGTGTACGCCTTGGCGTATGTCTCCTGCACCAGGTCGCCGGCATCCGCGGGATTGCGGGTCATGCGCATGGCGGCGGCATACAACTGGTCCATGAACGGGATCGCCTGCACCTCGAAGAGGGCGCGCAACTCGGCGGGCGGCAGGGAGGAGCGTTTCGCACCGCGACGGATGTCTTCCGAGTCGATCGCGTCGAGCTCGGTCTCGACCTCGTCGTGATCCTGCTGGGGCTCGTTGAGCTTCTCGTCGTCCATCGCGGACGAGTCTACGTGCGGGCGTTCGAGCACGGTTGTCGCGGTCATCCGATGCCCTTCGCTCGTCGTCTTCGGTTCGGGTTCCCCTGCCCGGTACTGTTGACAACCGATGGCATTGCAGAGGTATTCCACCCGCGACGAGTTCGGCAATCTGCTCCCGACCGAGCAGGGCGATCCGGTGTGGGCCGCGCCGCTCGCCGACGGTCCGCTCGCCGCCCGTCTCATGCTTCCCGGCTCGAAGAGTCTGACCAACCGCGAGCTCGTTCTCTCGGCCCTCGCCGACGGCCCCTCCCTGTTGCGTCGGCCGCTGCACTCGCGGGACTCCGCACTCATGGTCGAGGCGCTGAAGCAGCTCGGCGTCGGGATCGACGAGGTTCCAGGCGACGGCGCGTTCGGCCCCGATCTTCGGATCACTCCTCCAGGCGACGCGTTCCGGGGGGGCACCTCCATCGACACGGGGCTCGCCGGTACGGTCATGCGCTTCCTCCCGCCGCTCGCCGCGCTCGCGCTCGGCCCGGTCGCGATCGACGGGGACGTGAACGCACGCCGTCGACCCATGCGCCCCACCATTCAGGCGCTGCGCGAGCTGGGTGTCGACGTCGACGACGACGGCTCGGGCACGATGCCGTTCACCATCCACGCCACGGGCGCGGTCGAAGGTGGGGCGCTGGACATCGATGCCTCCGCCTCCAGCCAGTTCGTGTCTGGACTTCTGCTCACGGCTCCCCGATTCCGCCGCGGGCTCACGCTCCGGCACACCGGCGAGCATCTTCCGAGCCTCCCCCACATCGAGATGACCATTGCCACGCTCGCGGCGCGCGGGGTCGTCGTCGAGAGCCCGGAGCCGGGTGTCTGGATTGTTCCGGCCGGGCCGATCGCGGCGCTCCACGTCACCATTGAGGCCGACCTCTCGA
>JALYHS010000461.1 GCA_030776385.1 Actinomycetota bacterium | reverse complement strand
CGCGCACGTCGAGTGGGGCGAGGTCGACGCCGGCGCGCCACGCGATGTCGGGTATCCGGCTCGCCCTCGCCGCGCGCTCCGCAAAGTAAGCACTGTGCGTACTTCGCGGAGTGCCCGAGGTAGAGACGGCCAGGAGCGGCGCGCCGGGGCTGAACTTCGACGCCACAACCGGCCCGTCGTCGAAGCAGTACGCGTAGCGGTCGAGCGCCAGGCAGAGCCCGGCCGCAGCACCGAGCTCGATCAGGGCGACCGGGCCGTCGAACATCGAAAGCCCGACCAGCAGCGGGATGCAGCGTCCCACCTCGTTGGTCTGCGTGCGGCGTGATGCGGCAGCCGCCTCGATCGTGTGCCAGTTCGCGACTACGAACGACCGCCATGCCGGATACGCAACCGCTGGCGCACCGCACCATGCCGCAACGGCGAACAGTAGAGAGGGCTGCCGGTGTTCGCGCGGCAGTTCGTCGATCAGCGCGAGCAGTTCGGAGTCGGCCCCGACCCCGCGCGCCCACTCCACCTGTCGTTCCGAGGTCGCAGCGAGCTCGACGGCGGCGCGCGCGTACCACTCGGCTGTCCTGCTCACGCTGCCATCCTCCGGCAGTTCATCCGCGCGGGAACGTTCGACGCTGCACTCCGGTTGAATAGGACCATGAGCAAGATCGAGAAGACCGATGCCGAATGGCGTGCCGAACTCGACCCCGAACGCTACGCCGTGCTCCGCGAGGCGGCGACGGAACGCGCCTGGACGGGGGAACTGCTCGACGAGAGCCGCTCCGGCCTTTACACCTGCGCCGCCTGCAACGCCGAGCTGTTCAAGAGCGGCACGAAGTTCGACTCCGGTTGCGGCTGGCCGAGCTTCTACGACTCCGTCAACCCGGATGCCGTTGAGCTCATCGAGGACACCTCGCTCGGCGTGATCCGCACCGAGGTGCGCTGCGCCGCATGCGGATCCCACCTCGGCCACGTCTTCGACGACGGATTCGGCACGCCCACCGGCCTGCGGTACTGCATGAACTCGCTGTCGCTCGGGTTCACCGAAGTCGCGGCTCCTGTCGAGCCGCTGGTCGAGCCGCTGGTCGAGCCTGTCGAGACCGCCCCGACCACGCAGGTCTCGACGAGCTCGACCAGCGAGTGACCCGCGACACGGCTCCTGTCGCCGAAGCGCTGCGCCACCGGCGCTCATACCCCTCGGTCGGCTCGACGGCCCCCACGACGCGCGAACTGCTGCCCCTGATCGAGGCAGCAGGATCGGTCGCCGACCACGGTTCGCTGCATCCGTGGCGGGTCATCGCGCTGCGCGGGTCCGCTCGAGACACGGTCGGGGCGGCGATGGCGGATGCCGCGGGGCTCGAGGGTTCGTCGGCCGAGAAGTTGGCGGCCAAGCTGCGGCGTGCGCCGCTGGTGCTCGCGGTCGTCGTGTCGCCGAAGCCGAGCCTGAAGGTGCCGGACTGGGAGCAGGAGGCCGTGGCATCCGGTGTGGCTCATGCACTGAGCCTGGTGCTGGACGAGGCCGGCTGGGGTGTGATGTGGCGCACAGGACTGCAGACCCGCGCGCAGCTTGTGCACGCAGCCCATCGGCTCGCGCCGAACGAACGGCTGCTCGGCTGGCTCTATGTGGGCGCGAAGCCCCCGTCGAAGAGCGGGCGGCGCGCGACGATCAAGGCGAAGGATTATTTGACGACCCTCTGACCACTCGTTGGTCGAGCCCGTCGAGACCCGCCCCGTGGGATCGCCGCGATCACCACCGCAATGAGCGTGAGCGCAGCGCCGATGATCGTCACGGGCGCGATCGGCTGCGTCTGCACCGGCGCGACGAGGTCGAACACCACTGCTGTGACGAGCTGCCCGGACAGCACGGCGAGACCCATCAGCAGCACCCCGGTACTCCTGACGATCGCCGCCTGGCCCGCGATGAAGAGGGTGCCGACCGTTCCGCCCAAGTACAGCCACGGTGACTCCGGGAGGTGAGTGGGCCATCCGAAGATCGCCGTGTGCACGATCGCGGCGAGCAGCAGCACCACCGTGCCCACCGCGAAGTTGCCGAATGTGGCCGTGAATGCCGACTCGGCGACCGCCTTCACCTGCCCGTTGACCGCCTGCTGCCACCCGACGGCGAGCCCGGCGAGGAACGGCACGATCAGCACCCAGAGCGGGATGTCGCCGCGCAACTCCACCGACGCCGCAAGCAGCACCGCAAGTACCGCAAGCACGGCACCGACCAGCCGCTGAGGGCTCGCGTGCTGGGGCGCCATCGACCCCATACCGCGACGGTCGACGAGCAGCGAGCTGACCGTCTGCCCGGCGACGATGCCCACCGTGAACAGTGCGACGCCGACAACGCCGACGACGAGCGACTGGGAGACGACGAAGAAGGCCCCTCCGGCCCCGCCCACCACGAACCACCACGGGATGCGTCTGGCCCGCACCGCGGAGGCGACCCGGACGATCCCGCGACGCCCCGGCCTCCAGAACAGGCTGGCGACCGCGAGGATCACAAAACCAGAACCGAACGAGATCAGCGCCGCGATGAAGCCGTCCCCGAGTTGCTGACCGAGTTCCCCGTTGATGCGCGACTGCAGCGCGACGAGGATGCCCGTTCCGAACGCCGCGAGGAGCAGCAGCGCGGTCCGCAGGGGGTGCGCCGCGGCATCCGCAGGGACATGTGTCGGGTCGTCTGCGGGCTCGGGAATGCGCTCGGGGGCTGGCTCGGACATCACGGCAACGCTATCCGGATGGCCCCCAGGCCGTGGGTCCGTGGGTCCGTGGATCAGGACGACACGCCGGAAAAGTCCACTGATCAGGACGCGCGTCGGCGAGTCGACCGTGTCGGTCCTGATCCGCTGCCACCCGATTCGCCCGTGCCCGCGCCGTCTTACTGCGTGCGGTCGTGCACCGTGATCGCGTAGCCCTCGGGGT
>JALYHS010000460.1 GCA_030776385.1 Actinomycetota bacterium | reverse complement strand
TCACCGAGGCGTCTGCGATGCGCAGGCCCTCGACACCTCGCACCCGCAGCTGCTCGTCGACGACCGAGTTCGGGTCGAGTCACATCCGCGCGGTGCCGACCGGGTGGTACAGGGTGTGCGAGTAGTGCGTGATCGAGAGCTCATCGCGTTCGGCACGCGACATCCGGTCCGAATCGTCGGGCTTGATGAAGGTGCGCTTCGAGATCGTGCCCATGGCCGCGGTCGCGATGATGTCTTCGCACACGCCCATCGCCACGCGCACGGCGGCCCGGTCCTTGCCCTCCGGGTCGCTGAGGTACCGCGGATCGATGAGCGGCTTAGCGAACGGGTCGGCGCTCGCAAGGGTGATCGTGCCCGAGCTGTGCGGCTGCAGCAGGATGTTGCCGATCGTCAAGCCGTGCGCAGGGTGCGTCGTGAGGCCCTCATCGACGAACGCGACGGGGGCGAAGATCAACTCCATGTCGGGCTGGTCGAGGGACGGGTCGCTCTTGATGAAGCCGTACGCCTCGGCCACGTTCGAGGTCAGCATGCCCGACCTGCGCGTGAGGTAGGCGGCCACCTCCCGCAGGCGCTCCGCCGCGAAGAGGGTGTCCTTCTCGGCGTCGATGATGAGAGCCGAGACCAGATGGTCCTTCAGGTTCTTGCCCACCTCGGGCGAGTCGATGAGCACCGGGATGCCGTGCCGCTCGAGCTCAGCGCGGGCGCCGATGCCCGAGAGCATGAGCAGCTGCGGGGTGTTGACGGCGCCGCCGCTGAGGATGATCTCGCGGGTCGCGTTCACCGTCTCGGTGAGGCCGTTGCGAACGTACTCGACGCCCACTGCCCGCGTGCCAGCCGACGCACCATCGAACAGCACCCGGGTCGCCTGCGAGCCGGTCTGGACCGTGAGGTTCGCGCGCTTGCGAGCCGGCTTGAGGTAGCCGTCAGCCGCGCTGAACCGGGCGCCCTTGCGCTGACTCACCATGGTCTGGCTGACCCCGACGTGCTCCCGGCCGTTGGCGACATTCACGTTCAGACCGATCTCGCGAGCGGCCTCCAGGTAGACCGCGGTCGAGGATCGCGGGCTGCGCTGCGCCTCCACGCTCATCGTGCCGGTCTGTCCGGTCTCCTCGTCGGCGGCGCCCTGCACCCTTTCGACCTTCAGGAAGTAGGGAAGAAGCGACTTCCACGACCAGCCCTCGCCGACATCCGCGACCCAGCTGTCGTAATCCTCGGCGAAGCCGCGAATCCACATCATGGCGTTGATGGATGACGACCCGCCCAGCACCTTGCCCCGAGGCCAGAAGATGGTGCGATTGCCGAGGTGCTCCTGCGGTTCGGTGTCGTAGTTCCAGTCCAGCTTGGAGCGGAACAGCTTCGAGAACGCGGCCGGGATGTGGATCTCTTGACGCGTGTCGGCCGGGCCGGCCTCGAGGAGGAGGACGGTCGTCGCCGGGTCTTCGGAGAGTCTCGCCGCGAGGGCGCATCCGGCCGAACCGGCGCCGACAATCACGTAGTCGTAGCGGGGCTGCGTCGGCTGGGTCATGAGCGGATGCCTCTCAGCGTCATCGATGCGTGGGATGACGTCGATCTTACGATGAGGGGCTGTCGGCCATCGCTTCCCCGCGAAACCGGGAAAGCATCCGATCTCCCTGGCTGATCCCGGCGACGCCGACGATCACCACGGCACCCCCGATGAGCTCCACCGGAAGCGGGAGCTCGCCGAGCCAGACGACGGAGATCAGCACCGCGACCGCGGGGACCAGGTAGAGCAGCGAGGTGGAGGTGATCACGGGGAGTCGGGCGACCGCATACCCCCAGAGCACAAAGCCCACCGCGGAGGGAAAGACGCCGAGGTAGATGGCACCGAGCCACGCTCCCTGGCCAGCCGAGACGATCGCCTGCCAGCCGAATGGGACGAACGGGATGGTCATGAGCGTGCCCGCCACCATTGCGTAGATCGCCACCTCCGGTGCGGTGTACCTGCGCAGCAGCATCCGAGACAGCGGGTGGTAGACGCCTTGGACGACCATGGCTGCCACCACGATCCACACCGTGGCGGTGAGGCTCAGCCCCGCTCGAGCCAGGCACACCGTGGTGACCCCGGCCAGAGCGAGTGCGCTTCCCACAACCCGGGGTACGGTCAGTTTCTCCTTGAATGCGATCATCGCGATCCCCACCGACACGAGCGGCGCCGCGGCAACGATGATGCTGGATGTTCCCGCGGGGACAAAGATCTCGCCGGTGTTCAGGAGCAACTGGTATGCGGTCATCCCGAAGAATGCGGTGACGATGATCAGAAGAAGATCTCGGGCCGCGGGCATCCGGACCTTCAGAAACGGCGCGAGAATCAGGAGGGCAAGCGCCGCCACAGCGAGCCGGATGAACGACAATCCGATCGGGCCGAGCTCCGGCGCGGCGACCCGGATCGCGGGGAACGCGCTCGCCCACAGGACGACGACACCCACACCCGCTGCCACGACTTTCGCTGATGCCATACCCGAAGCATGTCCTTCGTGATTGTTCATGTCTATTTACTTTTCTTTTGCTTTCAAGTAAAGCTGACTTTGTGCTGGACATCCGAAAGTTGAATATGCTCGCCGAGCTCGATCGGCTCGGCACGATCGCCGCCGTCGCGAAGTCGCTGAACCTCACCGCCCCCGGCATCTCGATGCAGCTCGCCGGCCTGGAGCGCGAACTCGGCGTGCAACTGACCGAGAGGCAGGGTCGACGCATCGTCGTGACGCCGGCCGGACGCCTGCTCGCTCGGCATGGAAGCGGCATCGTCGACATGCTCGCCGTCGCCGAAATGGAAGTCACCTCGCTCCAGGACGGGATCGCGGGCACGTACCGTGTTGCGGCATTCCCGAGCGCGGCGAGGACCATCATGCCCGGCGCCTGGCGAGCACTCACGGACACCGAGGGTGGCAACATTCAGCTCAGACTCGTCGAGATGGAACCCAGCAACGCGCTGCCAGCGCTGACGGCCGGCGAGGTGGAACTCGTGGTGGCCCACAGCTACTCGAATATGCCCCCCGTCACCGCGCCGGGCCTCATGGTCACCCAGATCGCCACCGAGGCCGTGCATCTTGCCGTGCACGAATCGCTCTGGTCGGGCGACCGGAACGAGGCTGTGAACCTCAGCGGCTTCGCCGGCCACGACTGGATCGTCCCTGGCCGCGAATGGACCTGCTACGACATGGTCCACCGGGCAACCGACCTCGCCGGCTTCGAGCCTCGGACCGTCGCCGAGGCGACCGACTTTCAGGTGCAGCTCGCCCTCGTCGCCGAGCGGGTCGGAGTCGCCCTGATTCCCGAGTTGGGCGCGATGACGCTCCCGCCGGGCGTCGTCATGCTGCCGCTGCAGAACCCGGTGCGTCGCCACGTCATTGTGGTGACGCGGCGAGCTTCTGCGGGCGACCCCGGGCTTGGGCGTGTGCAGCAGGCCATCGCGGATGCTGCAGCGCGTCGACTACCGGCCGCGGCGTAGGCGTGGCCCAGGCACGGCCCAGCCGTGGCGCAGAGAACGGGCGAGTGGAGAGCGCCAACTGGAGGTCCTCGAGGCGTCGGCGAACCTACTCTGGGCCGACGTTGCCCGTCACGAGGTCACCGGCGCGGATGTAGCGGGCGAAGACGACACCGCTCGGGGTCACCGCGCCGTCGGTCACCGTGAACGCGGCGGGGAGCGTGCCGCGGTCGAACAGTTTCTTGCCGCTGCCGAGGGTCACTGGGTATGTCACGAGAGCAAGCTCGTCCACGAGGTCGTTCTCGAGCAGAGTCTGGATGAGGTCGCCGCTGCCCCAGACCGTGAGGTTGCCGCCATCCGACTCTTTCAGCCTGTGGATGTCGCGGACGGCATCACCGCCCTTGTGGCCGATGTCGTCGCCGCCGAGGAAGGTCGAATTGCTCCACTCGGAGTCGGTCCTGGTTCGTGAAACCACATACTTCGTCACCTCGTTGATGCCTGGCCAGAACTCGGCGTGCTGCGGCCAGTATCCGGCGAAGATGTCGAAGGTTCTCCGGCCGAGGAGCAGGTCGCTCGACTGCATCAGCGGCGCGAAGTGCTCGTCGAAGCCCTCGCCGCCGAAGCTCGCGGTCCAGCCGCCGAAGGCGAAGCCGCCCGAGGTGTCCTCCTCGGGGCCGCCGGGCGCCTGCATCACGCCGTCCAGACTGATCATGGAGATGACGATGATCTTCCTCATGCAGCCCAGTATGGGTGCGCGGCGCCTTCTCGTCTTCTTGTCTTCTCGTCTCCTCCTCCTCCGACGGCCGAATGCAGACTTCTGGTCCCCAACTGCTCGACCACGCAGCGGCCTGCCGAGGGACCTCTGGCACTGTCCGCGGCCCTATTCCCCCGGTGAACTGACGACACGGAGCCTCAGACAGTCAGGATGCGCGAATGAATCACCGTGACTCCCAGCGGCGGATGTACGCCGGCGGGCGACCCAATCGCGTGGCGCGGTTCGTGAACCGGATCTCGGCGACGGTCTTCTCCTCGGGAATCAGCCCGCACTGGGCGGTGACCTTGGAAACGACGGCACCGAAGTCCGGCAAACGGCTTGTGATGCCGGTGGTCATCGCACGCTTCGAAGACCGCGAATATCTGGTGTCGATGCTCGGCCAAGGATCACGCTGGGTGCGCAACGTGCGCGCGGCGGGCGGGCGCGCGGTCATCCATTCCGGTCGGCGGAAGCCTGTGCTGCTCGAAGAAGTCGCGGCCACGGAGTCCGCTCCGATCTTGAAGTCGTATCTTGCACAGGCGCCCGGCGCCCGAGCTCACCTCCCGGTGGATCGACGGCAAGCCGTGGCCGATTTCGAACCCATCGCCGAGCGCTATCCGGTCTTTGCGATCCACTACCTCCCCTGAGGTCGGGGCGGAGGCCGCGCGCCGAGGCCTCATGGGTTCATGGGTTCATTCTGCTAGCGGGTTCTCCTCCCCTTCGCAGGCCGCCAAACCGTTGCCTTTTGCCGCCGCGCCTCAACATTACGAACGAGTAACAGCGATAGGGTGATGCTGCACGGGGGACGCACCTATCGGGGTGCCTTGTCAGGTTCGATTTCCTGAGTCTTCCACCACATCGCGCGAGCGTTCGGCTCGCTGCGTCACGGTTCGCTCGGGATTCGGGAAGCGCGCTACCCGTCGGTGTCGCGACGGAGGACCTCGATCGCGTTCGGGTCGACGAAGAAGTGAACCTCACCGGTCGCGACGTCGACTGAGGCGTGGACCGGTACACGGT
>JALYHS010000459.1 GCA_030776385.1 Actinomycetota bacterium | reverse complement strand
AACGCAGACCGTGTGCCAGCCGGCACTAGCAGGAACCACGACGTCGAATCCGTGATTCGTGCCGTATCCGGGGTAAAGCAGTGGGAACCAGTTCAGGGTTGCATTTGCTGTCCCGGCAGCCGATTTTCCGTCCACCGTGACCGAGATCGCCACGGACGCGGCGGTCGAGGGATCAACTGCCCATCCCGTCACACGGATTCCCTGGAAGGCGGCGGTGGCAGAATCGAAGCTGCCGAGAGCCGCGCCGGTCGGGAGGATCGGACGACCGCTCGTTGCCGGACTGTCCGCGACGGTCGGAGCTCGCGTTGGGGCCGGTGCTGCGGTCGCGGGTGGAGTCGGTGTCGGCGTAGTCGACGGAGTCGCGGTCGGCGAGGGGCTCGACGCAGGCGCAGGGCTCGGCACTGTCGCGTAGCTCCCGAAGTCCTGAGTGAAATATGTCTGCCCGTTGGCCTCGTAGTAGCCGATCCCGATCGCGTTGTAGCTACCCATGATGTTGGCGTAGTGACCGGCGGACTGGTGCCAGGCCTCGACGACCGTCGTGGTGGTGTAGCCGCTGGCGATGTTCTCGGCCGCGCCGGTCCACCCTGCGGGGATCTGCGTCGAGTAGTTCGGGTTATGCGTCAGCGCGCCGTTCGCGGACATCTGCGCTGACCAGTTCTGCGCGACGGTGTCGATCGCGGTGCTCTCGACCAGCGGGGCGAGTCCACCCGCGACACGCAACGCGTTCGTGTCCGCGAGGATCTGTGCCACCGCATTCGGGATCGAGACCGATGCCGCGGCCTGTGCCGTCAGAGGCGCGACGAGCACCCCGGTCGCGGCGAGGCCGAGTACGATCGCCGCGCTCGCCAGCCGTCGACGAATAGGCAAAAAAGTAGTGTGAATCATGTCGCGCTGCCCCCCAGCGTCGCAATACTCGCTTCCCCCGAAGCGACCCTCTCACCCTAGGACAGGGGACACGTCAGCCACCCACCCCAACGTGGGGGTCATGTGACTGGTGGTGATCGTGGGGTTGGTGAGGCGAGTTCAGCTCGTGAGCGCGAGAACCAGGAAGATCAGGCCGAGAAGGGGTGCCGTTCCCTGTGTCACGGCCGCTCGGGCCAGCTTCGGGTTCGAGGTGATCAGCACCACCGCAGCGAGCAGCATGCTCAGGAGCACGAAGATCGACAGCGCGATCCCCTGCGGCTGCACGTTCGGGTAGGCGATCATCACCAGTCCGGCACCGGCGCCGAGCGCGAGGAAGACGTTGTAAAAGCCCTGGTTGAAGGCCATCGGGCGCACGATGTCCGCTTCCTCCTGCGAGCGCAATCCGAAGCGTTTCCACGTGGCCGGGCGAGTCCAGAGCACGCTCTCGAGCACGAAGATGAAGATGTGGATCAGCGCGGCGATGGCGACGAAGATCACGCCGATGACGAGGAAGACAGCGCTCATCCCGTCAGTGTGGCACCGCGTCGCGGCTTCGCCTATCCGAACAGCACCGCGGCCTCGTCGTAGCGGCTCTGCGGCACGACCTTGAGGCGGCCCAGTGCGTCCTCGAAGGGCACGTGCACGATCTGGGTGCCGCGCAGCGCGACCATGCGGCCCCAGTGACCCGAGCGGATCGACTGGATCGCCGCCATCCCGTAGCGCGTCGCCAGCACGCGGTCGAATGCGCTCGGGGTTCCGCCGCGCTGGATGTGGCCAAGGGTGGTCGCGCGGGTCTCCATCCCGGTGCGAGCCTCGATCTCGGGAGCGAGTTGGTCCCCGATGCCGCCGAGGCGTGGACGGCCGAAGGCGTCGAGGCCGCGCTCGGAGTGCGCGTCGTCCATCGTGTCGAGTTTGAAGCCCTCCGCGACGCAGATGAGCGGGGCGCGACCGCGATCGTGCGCCGACTGGATCCACTCGCAGATCTGATCGATGCTGGTGCGCTGCTCCGGGATGAGGATCGCGTGCGCGCCGGCCGCCATGCCCGAATGCAGGGCGATCCAGCCGACGTGACGGCCCATGACCTCGGCCACCATGCAGCGCCCGTGGGAGTCGCCAGTGGTGCGTAGTCTGTCCATCGCGTCGGTGGCGATCTGTACGGCGGTGTCGAATCCGAAGGTGTAGTCGGTGGCCGAGAGGTCGTTGTCGATCGTCTTGGGGACGCCCACGATCTTGACGCCGGCATCCGTCAACCGCTTCGCGGCAGCGAGCGTGCCCTCGCCGCCGATCGCGATGAGTGCCTCGACGCCGTTCTCCTCCATGACCTCGGCGACACGCTCGGCGCCGCCGCCCTCGAACGGGTTGGTGCGCGAGGTGCCGAGGATGGTGCCGCCCTGCTTCGAAATTCCCATCACCTGCGGGCGCCCGAGTGGCATGATGTCGCCGTCGACGACGCCCTTCCACCCGTTGCGGAAGCCGACGAACTCCATGTCGTGCAACTTGATCCCGGTGAGGACCGCGGCACGGATGACGGCGTTCAGGCCGGGGCAGTCGCCGCCACTTGTGAGGATCCCGATGCTCATGAAGCACCATCCTGCCGTGTTTCGCAGGCGGCCGCGGTCCGTGTGGCGGCTATCGCAATCGAGCATCCCTCGCTAGAGTCATGCTCTGTTCGCCGCGATCGCAGCGAACGCCTGCACCACCCGACCTCAGGGAGACCTCCGTGACCGATCCTGCCGTTCCGCCCACGCCCGCCTATTCCGCTGCACCGGCGACCGTCCCGGGCAAGACGCTCGGCATTGTCGGGCTGATCCTCGACTTCATCTTCCCGTTGCTCGGACTCATCCTGAGCATCGTCGCCAAGGTCCAGTCCAACCGGGTCGGCGCGAAGAACACGCCTGCCACTATTGGGATCATCCTGGGCATCGTGTTCATCGTGCTGGCGGTCATCATCACCATCGTCACCGTCGTCGGACTGGCGGCTGCCTGCTCCAGCGGCGCGGCCACGTGCACGTCCTCGGTCGGTTGATCGACTGACGGAACGAGAGGGCCGGGGCGTTTTCGTCCCGGCCCTTCACGGTTGGGGGCTGCGTCGGCTGCGCAGGGGTATCGTCGCACCGCTCTAGAATCTGCTCGATGGATCCGATCCGCACCCGCTACGAGCCGCACGTCGAGGTCTCACTGCGCCTCACCCTCGGTCCGCTCGCGCAGGGCAGCACCGATCCGACGATCCAGGGGGACGCCGCGGGCACCTGGATGACGATGTCCACCCCCAGCGGGCCCGCCACCGTGCATCTGCGCAGCCGCGCCGGAGGCATCGAGGCCTCGGCGTGGGGTCCGGGCGCCGAACACGCGATTGCGGGTGTGCCTGCGCTCCTCGGCGCCGAGGACGACGACACCGGGTTCGATCCGAGCCGACATCCGCTCGTCGCCGAGCTGCATCGACGTGTGGCCGGGTTGCGGCTGACGCGCGCGGCACGTGTCCTGCCGTTCCTGATCCCGACGATCCTCGCGCAGAAGGTGACGGGTATCGAGGCCAAGCGCGCGTGGCGCGAGCTGGTGCGTCGTCACGGCGAGCCGGCACCGGGAC
>JALYHS010000458.1 GCA_030776385.1 Actinomycetota bacterium | reverse complement strand
GAGCACGCCGAACCGGAGCTGCACCGACCGCGGGATCGCGCCGCGCATGAGCGGAAGCACGACGATGAGCACGACGAGGTCCGCGACCGCCTCGGCGACCGCCCCGAGGGGCAACGAGAACGCGAGCACGGCACCGGCGCCGACCGTGAGAACGAGCGAGGCGACGTTCGACGTCCGGAGGCGCCGGGCTTGACCACCCTCGACGACCGCGGCCGCGATCGTGTACTGCGCGGACATGGCGACGCCCGACATCGCCAGTAGGGGGACGACTGCGAGCGCCGGGTACCAGGAGTGGGCGAGCACGACGTGCAGGGGCCACACGCTGAGGATCGACACGACGATCTGGAGCGCCAGCGGCAGTGCGGAGGCCTGGAGGAAGAGCCCGGAGAACGCAGCGGACCGCTCGGCCTCCGTCCGGGCGGACGCGAGCCGGAACCGCAGCACGTTCAGCACGCCGTTGAGCACCGCATCCGTCGCGGTCTTCGCCACGGCGACGGCCATGGCCAGGAGGCCGAGCGGCCCGGACCCGACGAGGAGAGCGACGACGAGCCGGTCCGCCTGACCGTTCGCCCAGCCGAACGCGGTGGTGAGGACAGTCGGCAGCACGTACCGGCGGAGCACGTCGACGCGCTCTCGGTCAGGAGCGGGCGCGACGAGCTTCCGCCGTGCGACGAGCACGAAGATCCCCTCCGCGATGACCGTCTGCAGCACGGCTGCCGCGACGCCGCAGAACGCGAGCAGCGGCAGGCTGATGACCAGGGAGGCACCGCTGCCGATCGTCTGCGCCCGCGTGAGTCGCCCCCACTGCCCGTGGAACTGACGGAGGGTGACCGCGGGCACGAACCAGGCCTGGATGAACGCGACGAGGACGAGCGGCAACAGGGCCTGCAGGATCGGGTCGCCGTAGAGCCCGGCGGCTTCGCCTCCCAGGAGCGCCGCGAGCACGACGACCGCCGAGCCGACGGCGACGATCCGCGCGAGGCGCGTGAGCGCTGCTCCCCCGCCGTCGTAGCGCCACAGCGACACCCCGACCTGCTGCAGTGCCCAGCTGCCGACACCGGTCGCGAAGGTGAGCGCCAGCATGCCCAACGCGTACGCGCCCGCCTCCTTCGGCGAGACGAACACGGACATCGCGAAGGTCACGAACGCGCTCGCGCCCCGGTTGACGAGACGCTCGGCGAGCGCAAGGAGGATCGGCCTGGAAAGCCGTCGCCGCGCGCGACCGACGAAGGTCGGCCGCTGGGCGACGTCGATCGTCATCCGGTGACCTCGGCGCGTCGCAGGAGGCACCGGAGAAGATGGCGGTGGGTGGGCAGCACGGGATCCGATCTCGGGAATTCGAGGCGTCGTTGCCCGGGGACTCAAGGGCAGACCGAACTGCATGGGTATGCGTCGGAATGCCGGGGTGCGCCGCTTGCATCCGCGTCAGAGCGGGCGCAGGGGGCTGCTCGAATACTGGCAGAGAACCTGGTCAGGATCGCAATCCGACGGAGTGATTCATCGATTCGTCATACTCATGACGGCACCGCCGTAATGCCGAAGTCGGGGTACAGCATCGCGTTATCAGGACGCACATCCGGCGTCCGAACCCAACCCGACACGCACCGCATGAATGAGGCCCCCTGCCAGTGGGATCGCTGACCGTGTACCCCGGTCTGGGGTAGGGAAAGGTCTCGTATTCAGGTTGCGTTCATCTTTAGGTTCCTCGTGACCACCTCGTCACGAGTCAGGAGCCCGATGTCCTCCCGCCCCTCCCGGCGCCCCCGCCGCCTACTCCTCGGCGGGATCGCCGTACCGGCCGCCCTCGTCGGCTCGATGCTCGGCGCCACGAGTGCGAACGCCGCCGGATCGACCGAGACGACCAAGGCGGGCCTCGTCGCGGCTTTCCAGTCGGCGAGCAACGGGTACGTCGTCACGCTCGGCGCCGACCTCCTCGGGGACGGTGGCGCGAGTGATGTGCTGACCGTTCCGAACAATCGCAGCGTTACTCTCGACTTGAACGGGCACCGTCTCGGTATTGACCGAGTCTTCATCGGATCGACGTCCTACCTCCGAACCATAAACAGCGCGGGAGTCGCGGCGGATCTGGTCGTCGGCGGATCATCTGTTGCATCGAACGAGACCGTGGCGACTGGTGTGCAGGTCGCTGCCGGAGGCCGGTTGGAGGTTGAATCTGGCGTCCAGCTCACATCTATCGGGAGCGATAATCGCGCCGGCATCGGCACTATTGCTGGCTCTACTGTTCCTGCCCTG
>JALYHS010000457.1 GCA_030776385.1 Actinomycetota bacterium | reverse complement strand
GTACTGGTCGAATCGGGTGTTGTACGCCGTGCCCGCTCCGGTTCCTGCGGGCTGCGTGTACCGCTTCATCAGATAGGCGCCGTAGTGGACCTGGTTGAAGAATCCGTAGTAGTTGACGTCGCACGTGCCGCTGTCTGGGCAGCCCGCGCCCATCGCGTGCAAGTAGTCCGACTGGCTCGGAGCCGACGTCGTGACCAGCCCTTGCTCCTTCTGCAAGGTGACGAGCAACACCTGCGGACTGATGCCGCAGGCTTGTGCCACCTTCCAGATGATCGTCGCCGCCGACTCGTTCGGGGCTCCCTCATAGCTCGAGCACATCGGATCGGCGGCAATTGTCCGCGTCGTCTCCGTGTAACTCTTCAGACATGTGTAGCCACCCGCACACGAGGGCGCGCGCGAGTTGAGGAAGGCCTGGATGTCGGAAGCCGTCATCGCGTTGGCGTTGAAGAACTTGGAGTCGTCGATGATATAACCGGGATCGAAGCCGGAAGCGGTAGCAGCGGCCGCACTCGAGACCGACGAGGCCTGGACCGCTGACGAGCCTGCGGGCACGCTCGAGACAGTCGCGGCCATGCCTGAACCCAGCAACGACACGGCAGCAACGACCGCAAACACCCACCCCATGCGGTGACGCCCTCTCCTCGACGTTCAACCACGATACCCGTGCACGGCGGGGGTTGACCCGATGACCCGCCCCCCAAACGCGTGACGACGTGACGCGCGGGCCCCCTCGACCGGGAGGCGGCGCCTGCAACGACGACTAAGATGGGAGGGCGTTCTGCGCACGTGGAATCCGCACACGCGCTCACAGATTGCGAATAGCCGTGACCGAGATCACCGTCAGACCTGCTCCCGTCACCATCGTCGTCCCGATCTACGGAGACCTGGATTCGCTGCCGCGCTGCATCGACAGCGTCATCGCGACGGTGGATCTCGAGTCCAACCGCCTGGTGCTGATCAACGATTGCGGTCCTGATGCCGACGCGATCGAGGTCGCCGTTCTCGAGCGGGTCTCGGGGCGGTCCGGGGTGAGCTACTCCCGCAACGAGCGCAATCTCGGCTTCGTCATGACCTGCAATCGGGCGGTCGCAGAACTCGACACGAGCGACAACGACGTCCTCCTTCTCAATAGCGATGCACGACTGTCCCCCGGGGCGCTCGACGAGATGATCGCCGTGCTGCACGCCGACGAGAAGCACGGCGTCGTGCATCCGCGCAGCAACAACGCGGCCATCGCCTCGGTTCCGATCCTGCCGATCGAGGGGATCGGCAGCGACGACGAACTCTCGGAGACGGTGTACGCGCGCCTGCGCGAACATCTCGAGCGGTTTGTCGTCACGCCGGTCGCGGTCGGGTTCTGCTTCCTCGTCCGCAGACGCCTGATCCGCAACTACGGATTCTTCGATGAGGTCTACTCCCCTGGATACAGCGAGGAGAACGATTTCTGCATGCGGGTCAACCGCTTCGGGTACTCCTGCGTGCTGGCCAACCGGGCATTCGTGCATCACGAGGGATCCAAGAGCTTCACCAGCCCGACCAAGTGGGCACTGCAGAAGCGGAACGAAGAGAGGATGTTGGAGCGGTACCCGTTCTACAACGACGCCGTCGCCCACTACCTGCAGTTCCGGATCGACCCCCTCGACTGGTTCGCCGACCGCATTTTCGGTGATGGACGCAAGCGGGTACTGATCGACATGTTTCACATGTCCCTCATCTACAACGGAAGCACTCGCAACGCATTGACCTTCCTCGACCTGCTTTCCCGTCGAGTCGCCGACCTCGACATCGACTTCGTGATCGTCTCGAGCGCTGAAGCTATTGAGTTCTTCGACCTCCATTCGTTCGGACTCCCGGTGGTCGTCAACGGGGAGCTCGTGGACACCTTCGATCTGGGTTTCGCCCTGTCGCCGGTGTCGGATGCCCGGCAGATCAACGTCTTGAACCGGCACTGCGTGCGATGGGTGGTCTCGCACTTCGATGTGATCGCGCTGCGCATCAACGAACTGCTGGAGGTCAACTACACCCGCAAGCAAGTCGTTCTCGATTCCCTGATCTGGGCCGACCGGGTGATCCCCATCAGCGGCGCAGCGGTCGACGATATCGAGTCGTTCTTCGGTACCGCGGCCGATGGCATCCGCGATCACAGCACCGTCATCCACGAGGGAGTCGCCACGATCCCTCTGCCGGCAGCCGGTGCCGAACCGACGAGTTGGGACGCCGATGTCGCCGATCTCGTCTCGGCGGGCGGCTACGCGCTGGTCGTCGGGAACAAGTTCAGCCACAAGCAGCTGCCCGAGGCCCTTGAGCGGCTGGCCGGATCCGATTTTCCCGTGATCGGATTCGGCAGCCTCGGCGACGCGAAGGTTCCGGATGGAGTCCATCTGATCGCCGGTGGCTTGCTCTCCGATGCCGAGGTCGACGAGCTCTACCGTCATGCCGGTTGCGTCGTGTTCCCCTCCTCGTACGAAGGATTCGGACTTCCGATCGCCGAGGCATCGCAGCGGGGCCGCCCGCTTGTCTTGTTCGACATGGCGGTATCTCGAGAGGTCGTCGCGTCGCTGGGTATCGAGGACCTCGTGCACTATTTCCGTGAGTTCCCCGAGCTGGCGAGCACGGTTTCGGAGGTGATGAGTTCGCCGGCAGCGATCGTCCGCATCGAGAACCGGCCGATGCGGACTCTCGACGAGTACAACTCCGCCATCCTCTCGGTGTTGCTGGATGTCCTCGCGTCGCCCGTCGACGTGAAACGCCTCAGGGCCCGCGTCGAAGGATTCCGTCGCGTGGAGGTCTACGCAGACATCCTGGAACGCCGTGTTGCCGCGTTGAGTGCCAACATCAACTCGACGAGCTACCGGATATTCACCCGGTTGAGCGCGCCTCTGCGCCCCCTTCGACCGGTCCTGAGGTTCGTGTGGCGCGGAGTGCGTCGGGCTCGGGGCGTCGGTCAGGCGAGCTGAGCATCCCGCACGGGTCGAGGACGACCTGGGTTCATGACAGCTGGCGGAACACGGCATCCGCCTGAAATACTGGCGCTTCTCCCGTACCCTCGATCTCGAAAGACGTCGCGGTGAGGGCATCGAGAACGTGCCGACCGTCGCGGTCAAGGACGAACGCGCTGACCGTGTATTCGCCAGGAGGCAGCGTGAGCGGCGACACGGCGGCGGATACCCGGTGCCTCCCCTCGAGGTCACCGAACTCGT
>JALYHS010000456.1 GCA_030776385.1 Actinomycetota bacterium | reverse complement strand
CGCCGACTCCGCTCGGTGACGGAGTGCTCCGCATCGGGACGCTGTTGCCCTCGACGGGTGCCACCGCGTTCGTCGGCCCCCCCGAACTCGCCGGGGTGCGGGCCGCGGTGGCCGAGATCAATGCGGCGGGGGGCGTCAACGGCAAGCCGGTCGAGCTGTTCAGCGACGATTCGGGCGATGCAACAACCCAGACGGCGGAGGCGTCCCTCGCCGACCTGGCGAAGAAGGGCGTCGATGTGATCATCGGCCCCTCGTCGTCGGTGCTCGCCCAACGGCTTCTCACCGCGGCCGCGGCGGCGCGAATCCCGATGATCTCTCCGTCAGCGACGTACCCCCAACTGAGCGGGCTCGACACGAATGGCGTCTTCTTCCGAACCGTCCCCTCGACGGCGCAGCAGGGCGTCGCGCTCGGAACCCTGCTGCCGTCGAGGAAGCAGCCCAAGGTCGCGCTGCTCGCGTCGAGCGATCCGATCGGGCAGTCGATCATGACAACGCTCGGCGACACCCTTTCCGCCCACGGTGGGAGCCTGGTCGCGAGTATCACGCTCACCGCATCCTCGGATGCCGCAGCCGTCGCCGCCCAGGTGAAGACCGCCGCTCCGGATGCCGTGGTGCTCGACACCCCGGACAACGGCGCCCAGACGAAGGCGCTGATCACCCAGCTGGTCGCGACTGGATTCGGGGGAGCGAAGCTGTGGCTCACGAGCCAGAACCTCGCCGACTACTCGCAGGCACTTCCCGCCAACACGCTCACCGGGGTGAACGGTCTGCTTGAAGGGGCAGACTCGAGTGCCGCATTTCAGGCGCAGGTGAAGGCGGCGGACCCGACGGTCCCCGGATTCCAGTACACCCCGGAGGCCTACGACGCCACGATCCTGGTGGCGCTCGCGGCGACGCTGGCGCACGACGATGCCGGAATGCGCGTGGCCGCCCAGCTACGGGCGGCATCCGTCGGCGGCATCAAGTGCACCAGCTACGTCGAATGCCTCGACGTGCTGAAGTCGGAACCGGCCATCGACTACGACGGGGTCAGCGGTCCGATCAACCTGGATGCCGAAGGCGATCCGAGTCCCGTCACCTATGGCATTTACAGCTACGGCGCGAACGGCATGTACGCCCGCTCGGGCACTGCGACGACGGGCTGATCCGACCATTCGGACCCAAACGGACCGATCCGGACATTTTCGGTAACGGAATATAACGAATTGCCACGTTACGTGTCTGTAACCCATTCGTAGCGTGGCGGGTCGTTCAGCCCAATACGCTGTCAGCACAGCGACCCCCGCGTTGTGGGGTCCTCGTTTTGTGTCAACATTCCACTAAGGAGCACCATGCAGTCCGTGAAAGCCACAGCTTCACGCTCGAAGAGCCTCCGCGTCGCGATCGCGGGCGTTGCCGTCCTCGGTTCCGCCGCCCTCGTCCTGAGCGGTTGCGCAGGATCCACCACGAGCGCGAGCACCCCGAGCAAGACCCTCGACCTCAAGATCGGCACCATCCTGCCGCAGACGGGTTCGCTCGCGACACTCGGCCCGGCAGCCATCGAGGCCTCCAACATGGCCGTCGCCGACATCAACGCCGCCAAGCAGGGCATCAACCTCACGATCACCCAGAAGGACTCGGGCGACACCTCGACGAACATCGCGACCCAGTCGGTCACGAGCCTGCTCGCCGGAGGCGTCAGCGCCATCCTCGGAGCAGAGTCCTCGAGCACCTCGCTGACGGTCATCGACCAGATCTCCAAGGCCGGAGTCGTCGAGATCTCGCCGGCGAATACCTCGCCGACCTTCTCGACCTACGCGGATAACGGCTTCTACTGGCGCACCGCCCCCTCCGATGTTCTGCAGGGCAAGGTGCTCGGCCAGAAGGTCCTGAAGGACGGCGCGACCAAGGTTGCGGTCATCTACCAGAACGACTCCTACGGCACGGGCCTCGACACCAACGTCACCAAGGCGATCACCGCTGGTGGTGGCACGGTGTCGGCGAACGTCGCGTTCGACGTCGCGGCGACCGACTTCACCACGGAGATCAACCAGGCTCTGGCGACCAACCCCGACGCCCTCGTAGTGATCTCGTTCGACCAGATCAAGACGATCGCTCAGGAGCTCGCAACCGACAAGTTCGACTTCAAGAAGTTCTACGGTTCTGACGGCAACTTCGGCGTCATCGACCCGAGCTACACGAACGCGGACATCGCGGGCGCGCAGTTCACCAACCCGGGTGTCAACGTCACGGGTGACTTCAAGACGAAGCTCGACGCCTTCACCTCGAAGGCCGGCGACAAGGCCCTGACCGCGTACTCGTACGCGCCGGAGTCCTACGACGCGATCGTGCTGCTGGCCCTCGCCGCCCTCCAGGGTGGCAAGACCGACGGCACCACGCTGAAGAACAACCTGCAGTCGGTCTCGGAGGACGGCACGAAGTGCACGACCTTCACGGACTGCGCCAAGCTGATCGCCGCGGGTAAGAACATCAACTACGACGGTCTGTCCGGCCCGATCACCTTCGCGGCGAACGGTGACCCGCAGCAGGCGTACATCTCCATCTACAAGTACACCACCGGCAACAAGAACGACTTCGAGAGCGCCGAGTTCGGCGACCTCAGCAAGTAACAGCTGGCGGTAACACAGGGGC
>JALYHS010000455.1 GCA_030776385.1 Actinomycetota bacterium | reverse complement strand
GGCTCGAGGGGTACGAGCGAGGCGGACGTATTTACGAGCCCGTCCTTCGGGAGACGCACACCGACAACGATGTCGTCACGTGGGGCGAACTGGTTGAGGCGCGTCTGCTGGCGGAGTTTCGGAGCCGGCGTGTCCCCATTCAACGGATGCGCCCCGCTATCTCGAGACTGCGCAAGGAGTTCGGACGCTACCCGCTTGCCCACGCACGTCCGTTCCTTGAAGCCGAGGGTCGAGAACTTATTCGGGTTGTGCAAGACGAAGTGGGTTTGGATCGTGAACTGCGGTTAGTCGTGGTTCGAAATGGTCAGCTCATGCTCGCCGAGGCGACGGAGCGCTTCCAAACTGCGGTCAAGTTCGAACATGGCGTTGCGGTCTCATTGCGACCCGACCGTCGTACTCCACTAGTCGTCATGGATCCGGCGCGTACGTTCGGTCAGCCTGCGATAAGAAGTGTGAGGACTGAAATTCTGGCTGAAGGGTTCCGCGCGGGTTCAAGCAGAGAGGAGTTGGCCGACCTCTACGACCTCACTCTCGAGCAGGTCGATGCGGCGATCCGCTTCGAACTGATTGCTGGTAGCGACCGCGCGGCCTGATGGAGCGAGGGCGAACAGCGGTGTATTTCACCGATGAGAACGCTCTAGGCCTGGGCAAGCTTCTGCATCGTGGAGGGCGCACCGATGTCGTATACCCCGGTCATGATGACCTGCCCGAGGTTCCGCTCGGCACCGCCGATCTCGACTGGATGCCGATCGTCGCGGCTCGACGCCTGATCGTTCTCACACGAGAGCGTCGAATCCGCACGCGGCCAATCGAACTCGCCACTTACCGGGAGCACGGAATCCGAAGTGTACGGATAGGAAGCAAGCGAGATCTCAACCCGCAGGATCAGGTTGACATGTTCCTGAGACACGAGCGGAGGATCGAGCTCGCAACCATCAAACTCGGCCGCGGGCCCTGGGCCCTCCTGCTGACTAATGACGGAGTGCGTGAGATTCGGCTGCGGCTTGGCGCCTGATCGAACTCCGAAGCTCGCCTCCCCGCTATGCCCGCCGACGCGCAACGTCGCACCGCGGGAGGTGCGCAGGTGGGCGCGGTCACAAAGCCACAACACGATTTCCGTCCACGAGATGGGGGTGAGGACGATCGTGGCGGCTCCTTGGGAGATATAGACCGACTCGTTGGTTTCGCGCTCAGCGCGGCCGACGATTCAAGAATGTCCGGCGCGTCGGGGCGCGGTCGCTGAGCGTGCGAGCTCTCGCCTCAACTGCCGAAAACTTCGACCATGGGTAATGGCTGGCACCGACGACGGCGACGGCTCCGAATGCCGCACTGATACGGAGACGTCGAGTCAGGGATTTCCGTTTCCACGATGACAGGGATCGCGCAGGAAGTACTACTCCTGAGAAGCCTAAGACTGAGCACGGCGCAGTACGGCCTCCACGATTTCGGCGGGAGCGAGAGCGATGTCAAAGGAAAACGGTCGCTCATCTGCACCAGGCTCTTCGAGAGTTTGCAGTTGTGACTCGAGGAGGGATGCGGGCATGTACTCGTGGTCCCGGCCGGCCAGACGGGTGCTGAGAATCGTACGATCGCCGCGCAAATAGATGAGTTGGAAGTCGGTCGCAACGGTGCGCAAGTAGTCGCGGTAGCTGCGTTTCAGCGCGGAGCAAGCGACAACGACGTGGCCGTTCGTCAGAACGACGCCGATCGCAGCCAACCAGGGAGCGCGGTCCTCGTCGGTGAGCGCGACCCCGGCGGCCATTTTTGCCTTGTTTGCGGCGGGGTGGAGGTCGTCGCCGTCGACGAAGCCAACGGCCAGCTCCTTCGCGAGAGCCGCGCCGACGGTTGACTTTCCAGATCCTGAGACCCCCATCACCACGTACGAAGTCGGCATGACAGCCACTAGCCTTCGGCCGAATCGAGTTGGCTCGACTTGCGACGTCCTCGACTCAGCAGGGTCTTGACGGTTTCAACCGAAACCGCGAGTTGAAGGGCGACTTCGACCCGGCTCGCACCCGCCGCGTAGAGCGCCAAGGCACCTGACTCGCCGGGTGAGAGACGTCCGGTCGAGAGACGTCGTGTCGAAGCTGCTCTCGGGCGAGCAATTGCATGGTTCTCTGCGGTCGCGATCAGTAGTTCTATGAGTTCTCGTTGTTCGGCCAACACCCGAATCGCGCCCGCTTCCTCGAATCGGCGACCGAGTGCGGAATCAATTTCGGTTTGCTGCACGATCACTCGGGCGCCCAAACATCGGCACACTCCGATGCGAGTTAACACTCCTTCGAAGTCGCCGTCATCGACGACGACGACGACCTCGGTGGGGAACTCATCCGACCTCGCGATGGTCGCAAGCGGTCCGGCTGCGACTAACTCAATGCCCGGAAGCAACGCCGCCTTCAATCGCATCCCCAGCTCCGCCCCCGGTGGTTCCACAACCGCGAGTCTCATAGGGAAGCTCACACCACCACACTCATGCCGCCGTCGATGAACAACAGCTGACCTGTCACAAAGCGCGACGCGTCGGAAAGGAAGAAAACGGCCGCTCCGATCAGGTCCTCGGGGTCTCCCCAGCGCCCTGCCGGGGTACGGCCCCGCACCCAATGGTCAAACTCGGGGTCCTCAATCAGGGCCTTCGTCATTTCGGTGCGCAGGTAGCCCGGAGCGATCCCATTGATCCGCACGCCCGAGCCGGCCCACTCCGCGGTCATTGCTCGGGTCAAGTTGCGCAATCCACCCTTTGCTGCCGTGTACGGAGCGATGGATGGCCGGGCCAGGTCGCTCTGAATCGAGCAGACGTTCAGGATCGATCCGCGACCGCGGGTGACCATCCCACGGGCGACTTCGCGGCCGACGAGGAATGCCGAGGTGAGGTCAGTCCGCAGTACGCGATCCCAATCGTCCAAATCGAGTTCGAGGAGGGGGACACGATGCTGCACACCTGCATTGTTGACCAGACCATCGAGGGGGCCATACTCGCGTTCGATCGCCCGCACCGCGGACACCACGGCAGCCTGGTCGGTGACGTCGAAGGGTGCCTCGCACACATGCGCGGCTGGCATTTCGGCGCGGATCTCCCCCGCTGCTTGCGACACGGTCGCAACGTCCCGCCCGTTGATGACCACACTTGCCCCTGCGGCGAGGAGTCCGGTGGCGATCGTTCTGCCGATGCCTCGAGTCGAGCCGGTCACGAGAACCAGACTTTCGGTCAAGTCAAAGATTCCCATTCAGGCCTCCTGGGAGTTCATTCGGTGAGGTGCCGGTAGGGAGGCGCGGGACGCCCCCGCCATGATCGGGTTGTCCAGCGAGCCGAGTCCGTCGATGCGGATGCCGCCGGCCTGGCCCGGAACGACAGGCACCGTCGTCCCGGGAGCGCCGGTGAGGATCACGTCTCCCGGCCCGAGTTCCATGATCGAACTTAGGTACACCAGTTGCTCGATGGGATTCCAGGCAAGAGATGAGGTCGATCCACTCGCCGCGAGCCGACCGTCGAGTTCCACTACAATCTCGAGGTTGGACGCGTCGAATACCGTTTCGATCCACGGTCCAATCGGTGTGAAACCGTCACCGTTCTTGGCTTGGGTGAAGAGGCTGTCGTGCGAGACCTGATCCACAGCGGTGACGTCGTTCGCGATAGTGATGCCCAGCACGGCGTCGAGTGCGTTTCTGGTGCTGAGATGACGCGCTCGAGACCCGATGACCAGGGCGAGTTCCCCTTCGATGGCGACTTCGCCGATTCCGGATTCGACCAGGATCGGGGCACCGGGCCCGCACACCGTTCGGGCCGACTTGAGAAACGCTTGTGGCGGTCTGTGCCGATCCTCGGGACTGCCGTTGTGTGACATTCCGACCAGGACACGTGGCTCACAGGGAGCGGCCAGCGAGACCTCGTCGACGGGCCAGGTAGCACCGGTCTCGCGAATAGTCGGTGCGAACAGACTCTCGATCCCACGCCACTGGCCGTCGCGGAGCACCGCAGCACGCGGTCCGGACGGCGTGCGCACTCGGGCGAGTCTCATGTGTTCCTCTCGTTCCGCACAGATGGCTCAGTAGAACTCGACCGTGTTGACACGGTTGATGAGGTCGCGGCCGTCGAGCAGCCGTCCGGCGTTCTCGGCGAAGAGTTCCGCGATCAATCGGTCCTCTGCTGGGTTCAATCCCGCCGTGTGAGGGCTGATCAGAACATTCGGATGCCGCCATAGCGGGCTCGTGGCAGGGAGCGGTTCGGCGGCGAATACGTCGAGCGCTGCGAATCCCACCTGACCGGAGACCAGTGCGGCAACGAGTGCGGGTTCGTCGATCACTGTGCCGCGACCGACATTGACGACGGTGG
>JALYHS010000454.1 GCA_030776385.1 Actinomycetota bacterium | reverse complement strand
GATGTGCACGACGCGCATGATGACCGCGGTGGGGCGTCCGCAGTTCGGTGCGGTGCTCGAGACGGCGGAGGCGGCGCGTGCCCTCGGAGCACACGTCTGGGCCGACGGCGGGGTGCGCTACCCGCGCGACGTGGCGCTCGCGCTGGCGGCGGGGGCGGCATCCGTGATGATCGGGTCCTGGTTCGCGGGGACGATCGAGGCCCCTGGTCTCCTCGAGACGGATGACGCGGGGCGCCTTTACAAGCAGAGCTGGGGGATGGCGTCCACGAAAGCCGTGCACGAGCGCTTCGGCCGCCTCGACCCGTACGAGTTGGCCCGCAAGGAGCTCTTCGCGGAGGGCATCTCGAGCTCGAAGATCTACCTGGACCCGCTGCGCCCCTCGCTCGAGGACCTGCTCGACATGATCACCTCAGGGGTCCGCAGCTCGTTCACATACGCCGGGGCGGGATCGCTGGCGGCGTTCCAGGAGCGCGCGGTCGTCGGCTTCCAGAGCGCGGCCGGCTACGAGGAGGGCAAGGCTCTTCCGGTGAGCTGGTAGTAGTTCGTACGCGGTACCCGTCTGTCTGGCTAGGGTGCGCCGATGGAGGTCTTCGCCCTGCTCGCCGAACCGGTTCGCCGCCGCATCATCGAGATTCTCGCCACGGGCGAGCACAGCGCGGTTCATGTGGCCGACGTGATCCATACCGAATTCGGGGTGCGCGACGGGTGGCCGTACCTGGCGGATCCACTTGCCATCGAAAACCTGGTGATAGCCGCCCATCCCGAGGGGATGCTCCCTTCGATACGCCATTCAACTTCGGGCTTGCGCAAGCGCGAACTTGAATGCGATGAGGGTGAGACCACCTCCGGGAGCCCGAATCTCGTGACCGGCCGGGGTGAGGTCGGAAAGCCCAGGTTTCCGCCGCGGGCGCTCGATATACTCGGGCGAATCATGGATGACCCCCCGTCTGGCCGCCTGACGATTGCGGTGCCGTGAGCTACGAGTGGGTCTTCCTGATCATCGGGATCGTCCTCATGATCGGCACCGGGTTCTTCGTGGCGAGCGAGTTCACGCTGGTCAACCTCGATCGATCCGAGCTCGAGGCGCGGCAGGAGCGCGGGGAGACGATGCTCGGTCCCGTCATCTCGGGACTCAAGCGCACCTCCACTCATCTCTCCAGTGCCCAGCTCGGCATCACCCTGACGACGCTGCTCACCGGATTCACGCTCGAACCCGCGTTCAGCGTCTTCCTGCAGCCCGCGCTGACCGGCCTGAACGTGCCGAAGGTCGCCGTCCTTCCCATCGCGACGGTGGTATCCATCGCTATCGCGACACTGTTGAGCATGATCATCGGCGAGCTGGTTCCCAAGAACCTCGCTCTCGCCATTCCTCGGCAGGTCGGCAAGATTGTCATCCCGTTCCAGATCGGCTTCACCGCGGTCTTCCGCCCCTTCGTTCGACTCCTCAACGACACCGCGAACGGGCTGCTGCGCGTCATCGGCATCGAACCCAAGGAGGAGCTCAGTTCCGCGCGCACCGCCGAGGAGTTGCGCAGCCTGCTGCGCCGTTCCGCCAGCGAGGGGTCGCTCGACAGCGACACGGCCACGCTCCTCGCTCGCACGCTCGCCTTCTCCGACCACACCGCATCCGATGTCATGACCCCGCGACCGCGTCTGGCGAGTATCGACCGCGCGGCCACCGCAGAGGCGGTCGTGCAACTCGCTCGCCGCACCGGCTACTCGCGGTTCCCCGTCATCGACGACGACATCGACGACGTGGTGGGCCTCGTGCACATCAAACAGGCGGTGGGAGTGCCGCGTGAACGGCGGTCCGACGTCCCGGTGTCGGCACTCCAATCGGATGCCCTGCGCGTCCCCGAGACCATGAAGCTCGACACCCTGCTTGGCGAGCTGCGCGCGCGTGGATACCAGATGGCGATCGTCGTCGACGAATACGGGGGAACGGCCGGGGTGGCCACCCTCGAGGATCTCGTCGAAGAGCTCATCGGCGAGGTGTCCGACGAACACGATCGCTCGCGTGCGGACGTGGTGCGCAGCCGTGACTGGCTCACCTTCCCCGGAGCGCTGCGCCCCGACGAGCTCGCCGAACGCGCGGACGTGACCGTGCCGGAGGATGGCCCGTACGAGACGGTGGCCGGCTTCCTGATGAGCGAACTCGGCCGCCTGGCCAAGGTCGGAGACACCGTCGCCATCGAGGCGGGAACCTTCCGCGTCGAACGGATGGATGGCCGGCGCATCGACCGCGTCCGGTTCACGCCTCACCACGACGAGGAATCCGCTGGTCGACCTCGTCGAGACCCGGAGACGGGCGCATGAGCGCCGACGTCTGGGGCATCGTCTGGCTGTTCGTGCTGCTGGTGGTCAACGCCTTCTTCGTTGCGGCGGAGTTCAGCATCATCGCTGCGAGGCGTTCGCAGATCGAACCTCGGGCCGAGGCGGGTTCTCGAGCCGCCAGGACCGCCCTCTACGCGATGGAGCACGCGACGCAGATGCTCGCTGCGACGCAGCTCGGGATCACCATCGCGAGCCTGCTGATCCTCAACGTGTCGGAGCCCGCGATCCATCATCTGCTGGAGGGGCCGCTGCACCTCACCGGCTGGGACGACGAGGTGACCGGGACGATCGCGTTCATCATCACGCTGCTCCTCGTGTCTTTCCTGCACGTGGTGTTCGGCGAGATGGTGCCGAAGAACATCTCGTTCTCGGTGCCGGATCGCGCGGTGCTGATCCTGGCGACGCCTCTCGTCGCGGTCGCCACGATCTTCCGCCCCATCATCGTGGTGCTCAATGCGATCGCGAACGGGGCCGTCCGGTTGTTCGGGGTGGAGCCGAAGAACGAGGCCGTCTCCGCGTTCAGTTTCGACGAAGTCGCGACCATCGTCGCCACGTCGACCCGGGAGGGGGTGCTCACCGACTCCACCGGCACCCTCAGCAACGCCTTCGAGTTCACCACCAAGACGGTGCGGGACTCGTTGGTCCCGATGCGCAAACTGATCACCCTTCCCGAGGATGCGACGCCCGAAGACGTCGAGCGGTCGGTCGCGCAGCACGGCTTCAGCCGGTACGTCCTGGTGGATGACGAGGGCGAGCCGAGCGGCTACCTTCACCTCAAGGACGTCATCGACCTGGATGACGACGACGAGTTCTCGGAACCGGTCCCCCCGAAGCGCATCCGACAGCTGATCTCGATCTTCCACGACGCGGAACTGGAGGATGCGCTCGCGACGATGCGGCGGTCCGGCTCGCATCTGGGCCGTGTGTTCGACGAGAACGGGGCGACCAAGGGTGTGCTCTTCCTCGAGGACATCATCGAGGAGTTGGTGGGCGAGGTCCAGGATGCGACCAGGCGCCGGTGAGCGCCGCACGCTACCTGGCCGCGTCGATCCCCTTGCGCCTGGCGAGCTCGGGCTCGAGTGTCGTCTTGCCGATCCTCGCCGTCCAACGTCTCCATGATGTGGCCATCGGGGGCGGGCTCGTCGCCGCGTCGCTCGCGCCCAGCGTGATCATGGCGCCGCTGGTGGGGGTTGCGCTCGATCGGACGCGGCATCCACGGTGGCTGGTGGCGGCATCCGGGATGATCACGGCGGCGGCGTTCGCACTCAGTGCGTTCCTCGGCTCGGTTCCGCTGTGGTGGATCGTCGTCGCCCTCGTGCTGTCGGGGGCCGCCTCGCCATTCTTCCTCGGCGGCCTGTCGAGCTTTGTCACGGACGGCTTTGCCGACGAGCGGCGGGCCTATGCCGCGGATGCTCTGTCATACAACGTGGGAGGCGTGGCGGGACCGGGACTGGCTGCGGTCGTGGTGAGCCTGGGCGCTGCGGGGGCCGGCGCGTTCATCCTGGCCACCGCGTCACTGCTCGGGGCGCTCGCGGTGCTTGGCGTCCGAATGGTTCCGCGTCCCCGTTCGGATCACGGCGCACTCGCGGCGATCGCCGCGGGTACGCGCCACCTGCTCACCCACCGACCGTTGGCGGCCGTCACGCTGTCGGGCACTCTCGCTCAGCTCGGGGCCGGGGCGCTGCCGATCTGTGCGGTCGCCCTGGAACTGCAGCGGTCGGGGACGCCGGAGCGTGGAGCGTGGATCGTCACCGCGTTCGCGATCGGCTCGCTCATCGGGTCCCTGATCGCCACCGCCCGGCCGCCCCGCCGCTGGAGCAGCGAGACGGTGATGCTCGTCGGCTTCGCGGGGACCGGACTGCTGACGATCGTCGCCGCGGCCGATCTCGGCCTGCCGTGGACGATCACGGCCATCGCGCTCTCGGGCATCTGCACCGGCCCGAGCACGGCGGCACTTCTGCTGCTCCGCAAGCAGCAGAGCCCCACGGCCCTTCGCTCGCAGGTCTTCACCGTCGGATCGGGCTTGCGGACTACCGCCGCCGCACTCGGGGCGGCGATCGCCGGCCAGGCAGCCGGAGTCGACGCGGGCACCCTGATCGTCGTGATCGGTGTGATCTGGGTGGCGTCCGCGCTCGTCATGCTCGGCTACCCCCGCGGGGCGGCGCCGATCGAGGAGTGAGCCGCTGCGCTGCGACCTTGCTGGTCGAGTAGCCGCGAAGCGGCGTATCGAGACCCCGGGTCTCGACAGGCTCGATCAGCGGGTCAGCGCCATTTCGCGCGGACGTACTGCGGCGGCCAGTAGTCCAGCTCGACACCCAACTCGTGTGCCGCGCGCAGGGCGAAGTGCGGGTCCCGCATCATCTCGCGTCCGAGCATGACCGCATCCGCCTGTCCGGTTTCGACGATCGCCGCGGCCTGGGCGACCTCGGTGATCAGTCCGACGGCGCTGGTGGCGACATCCGCCGTTCTGCGCACCTGCTCGGCGAACGGGACCTGGTAGCTCGGCCCGAGGGGGATCTGCACGCCGGAGATCAGACCGCCGGACGAGATGTCGAACAGGTCGGCGCCGGCGTCGCGCGCCCAGGCAGCGAC
>JALYHS010000453.1 GCA_030776385.1 Actinomycetota bacterium | reverse complement strand
CAGCAGGAAATGTGGAATCAGCCAGTTCGTGATGGGGCCGGTGAAGTCGTGGTTCTTGGTCTCGCCGAACGAGAGCGAGTACCCGTACAACACCCACAGGACGCCGACGACTGCAATCGCGCCGAAGCTCATCATCATCATGCTGATGACGCTCTTCGCCTTGACCATGCCTCCGTAGAAGAAGGCAACGCCGGGAGTCATCAGCAGCACCAAAGCTGCCCCGACAAGAAGCCACAGTGAGTTGATGTTGGTGATCGCGTCTCCGACGGTCGGACCGCTCGCGAGATGGAGCATAAGTTGGTTCCTCTTTCTATGTGCCCAGGTGAGGGGAGAAACCGTCGGCTCGGGAACGCAGCAGGGCCGTCACGGCGCCGGGTTTCAGACACAGTGTGGCGGGGGCACGTTACCGCCCCGCTGTCCTGGTGTTTCGGGATCGTTACACCGGACCTGGCCGTGTAAACATCGTGTTTCGGAACTCCGTCGATTCGCCCCCAGTTCGCACGCGGACAGAATGGGGCATGGTCTTCTTCCGTTCCGAACGAATCGCCGCACTGCTGCTCGTGGTGGCGGCCGCAGTCGGTGTCGGTCTCGCCAACAGCCCCCTCGGCGGCGCCGTGTTCGCTGCACGGGACACGCACCTCGACATCCCGTGGTTAGGGCTGCAGCTTTCGCTCGGTCACTGGATCACCGACGGGCTGCTCGCGGTGTTCTTCTTCCTCGCCGCCATCGAGCTGCGTCACGAGTTGACGCACGGCGAACTGGACACCCCCCGCAAGGCGCTCATCCCGGCCATCGCTGCGGTGGGCGGGGTGCTCGCCCCGGCGCTCGTCTACCTCGCCTTCGTGTCCGACCCGAAGTTCGTGAACGGATGGCCGATCCCGACCGCCACAGACATCGCCTTCGCACTCGGGGTGTTCGCGCTGGTCGGGCGGGGGCTTCCCTCGCGGATCCGCGCCCTCCTGCTCGCGCTCGCCGTGATCGACGACCTGATCGCGATTCTGCTCATCGCGATCTTCTTCACGCGGGAACTGCATCCGATCCCGCTGTTTCTCGCCGTGCCGGTGGTGCTCGCGTTCGGCTTCCTGAGCGTGCGGGTGCGGGTGAGAGGAGGTGGTGCGAGGTGGATGACCGCCGTGCTGGTCGTCCTCGGGATCGCGGCCTGGGTTCTTGTGAACCTCTCGGGCATCCACTCGACCATTGCCGGGGTCGCTCTCGGTCTCGTGATGGCCCCGGCGATCGCCGGGCGCGCGCGGCACACCCTCGAACCGTGGTCGAACGGCGTGATTCTGCCCCTGTTCGCCTTCACCTCTGCCCTCGTCCTGATCCCCGCTGTCGGTCTCTCGGGCCTCAGCCCGGTGTTCTGGGGCATCGCGGTGGCTCTGCCGATCGGCAAGCTGGTCGGGATCTCCCTCGGCGCCGTGGTCGGGTCCCGGCTGCTTCCGAGCTCCGAACGGAAGGAGGCCGTCCCGTTAGGTGACGTTCTCGTCGTGGCCACGCTCGGCGGGATCGGCTTCACGGTCTCGCTGCTGATGAACGAGCTCGCGTTCCGGGACGACGCCACGATCGCGTCCGAGGGGACGCTCGCCGTGCTGGCCGGATCCGTGGTCGCCGCGATTGTCGGAGCCGTCGCGACCGCGCTGCGCGCCCGCCAGTACCGACGTCGCGAGGGCGGGTCGGCCGCTACGGGTTGAGAGACACGAACACGAAGGCGGCCAGCAGCACCAGGTGCAGCGCGCCCTCGTGACTCCACCGTATTCGACGGCGTATGCGACGCCACCCGACCCCGACAGCCGCGGCGACAGCTCAGGCCGGAGCCGCCGCAGGCGTCGACGTGAGGGCGATCAGTCGCGACACCGCGCGCAGGTACTTCTTGCGGTAGCCGCCCCCGAGCATCTCCTCGCCGAACACGGAATCGAGCGGGGTGCCCGTGGCGTAGATCGTCACCTGCGCGTCGTACAGTCGGTCGACCAGGGCGACGAACCGCAGCGCATCCGCCTGATCCGTGAGCACATGCACCCCGTGCAAGCCCATCGCGTCGAGGTCATCGACGAGCTTCACGTAGCGCGAGGGATGAACCGTCGAGAGGTGTTTCAGCACCGCATCGAACTCGTCGGCGGTCACGGTACCTGTGGCGGAAGCCGCGGAGACCGCGGACTCGAATCCGGTGTCGTCGAAGGTGACGGCATGCCCCTCGATCTCACGGCGGCGGTAGTCGAGGCCGTCGATCCGGAGGATCTCGAAGCGATCGGACAGGCCCTGGATCTCGCGCAGGAAGTCCGCCGCGGCGAACCGGCCCTCGCCCAGCGCATTCGGCGGCGTGTTGGAGGTCGCCGCGATCCGGGTTCCCGACTCGGTGAGCGCACCCAGCAGGCGGCTCATGATCATCGTGTCGCCCGGGTCGTCCAGTTCGAACTCGTCGATCGCCAGCAGGCTCGCGCCCGTCAGCAACTTCACGCTCTGGGCGTAGCCGAGCGCGCCGACCAGCGCGGTGTACTCGATGAAGGTGCCGAAGTACTTGCGGCCCGGTGCGAGCTTCCACAGCGCGGCAAGGAGGTGCGTCTTGCCGACGCCGAACCCGCCGTCCAGATAGAGGCCCGGTTTGGCCTCCTGAACCTTGCGGCGCGAGAAGAGGCCGCCGCCGTTCGAGGCGTTCGTCCACGATCCGACGAAGGTGCGCACCGCGGTGACCGCCTCGGCTTGCGAGGGGTAGTCGGGATCCGGTCGGTAGTTGTCGAGAGTCGCTTGGGCGAACTGCCGCGGCGGAACGAGCGACGCGGCGAGCTCCGCTCCCGTCATCTGCGGAGCGCGCTCGAGAAGCGACGGGACAGGCAGCTGCATGGCGATCGGGCCTCACGACGTGGGTTGCGTGTCGAATCCTTACGGCACGTCAGCGGGCACGGCGGTCGACTGTCTACCCTGGAGCAGACGCCCCAGCTTACCGCCGAGGCCGCACCGCCCAGGAGAGAACACGATGACCGTAGAACTCGACCACACGCCCGCTTTCGCCGCTTTCGCCCATCCCGAGAAGCTGGTGAGCACCGAGTGGCTTGCGGAACATCTCGGCACTCCTGGCCTCGTCGTCGTCGAGTCCGATGAAGACGTTCTGCTCTACGAGACCGGCCACATCGAGGGATCGGTCAAGATCGACTGGCACACCGACCTCAACGACCCGGTCACCCGCGACTACCTGGATGGCGCCGGCTTCGCCAAGCTCCTCGGTTCCAAGGGCATCGCCAGGGACACCACGGTCGTCATCTACGGCGACAAGACGAACTGGTGGGCCGCATACGCTCTCTGGGTCTTCACCCTCTTCGGCCACCCGGACGTTCGCCTGCTCGACGGAGGCCGCGCGAAGTGGGAGGCGGAGGGTCGGGCGTACACGACCGTAGCCACCACCGTCACCGCCGTGGACTACCCCGTGGTCGAGCGCGACGACGTCACCGAGCGCGCCTTCAAGGACGACGTGATCGAGCACCTCGGTTCCCCACTGATCGACGTGCGCTCGCCCGAGGAGTACGTCGGCGACCGCACGACCGCCCCCGCGTACCCGGAGGAGGGCGCCCTGCGCGCCGGCCACATCCCGACCGCACAGAACGTGCCGTGGGCGCGCGCGGTCGCCGAGAACGGCACCTTCAAGTCGCGCGACGAGCTCGAGGCGATCTACCTTGACGGCGCGGGACTGAAGCCCGGCGACAACGTCATCGCGTACTGCCGCATCGGCGAGCGGTCGAGCCACACCTGGTTCGCCCTCAGCTACCTGCTCGGCTTCGAGAACGTGCGCAACTACGACGGATCGTGGACCGAGTGGGGCAGCGCCGTGCGGGTTCCGATCGTGAAGGGCGCCGAGCCGGGCGTCGTGCTCACGGGCACCGCGGCGCACTGACTGGCACACTGGAGGGGTGACAGACACCACTCTTCCGCTTCCCGAAGCGCTCGAGCAGATCCGCGAGGACTTTCTCGCGCTCGAGCAACGCGACCGGCTGCAGCTGCTGCTCGAGTTCTCGAACGAGCTGCCCGAACTGCCGCCGCGGTACGCGGATCATCCTGATCTGCTCGAGCGGGTCGTCGAGTGCCAGTCACCGGTGTTCCTGTTCGTCGAGGTGGATGCCGAGCGCACCGTCCACGTGTTCGTCACGGCTCCGAGGGAGTCACCCACCACGCGCGGCTTCGCGTCGATCCTCGTGCAGGGGCTCGCGGGGCTGGACGTGGACCAGGTGCTCGCCGTGCCGCAGGACTACCCACTCGAGATCGGGCTCACCGAGGCGGTCAGTCCGCTGCGCATCCGGGGGATGATGGCGTTGCTCGGGCGCATCCAGCGACAGGTTCGCGAAAAGGTTGCGGCCTAGCTTCCGGTAGGCGGCAGCGTGGCGATCCAGCGGGCGATCGCGCCCTCCCACTTCTCGCGGTCGTAGTTCCACAGCTTCGTGTGACGCGCGACCTCGAACTCCTCGTAGCTGACGATGTCGGGCCGGGCGATGGCCAGCGCGCGCGAGGCGGTCGACGGGACGAACCCGTCGTCGTCGCTGTGCAGGATCAGCACCGGCCGATCGAGCTCCTGCGCGCGGCTGACGAAGTCGAGGCGCTCCAGGTCGAGAGGCTCGGCGAGGCCGGTGAAGAGCCCTCCCCAGTGGTGCTTGAAGAGCGTCAGAACACCGATCCGAATCGCGGTGGGCAGTCGCCGGAGCTCCACCTGGAAGTCGAGCGTCGCGATCCAGTCGACCACCGGGGAGTCGAGGACGATCCCGATTACCTTGTCCCCGAATACCGAGCGGGTCAGAGCTTGCAGCACCGTGGCACCGCCCATCGACCACCCCATGAGCACGAGTTCCTCGGCCCCGTGGGCGAGCGCGTACCGCATGGCCGCCTCGACATCCAGCCATTCGCGGTCTCCGAGCGCATACCGGTAGTCATCGCTCCGCGGCGCGTCGCCGTCGTTCCGGTAGCTGACGATGAGCGAGGCGAAACCGGCGGCTCGGAACGGGATGATGCCGCGCAGCGCCTCCTGGCGCCGCACCCCGCGACCGTGCACGCCGATCATCCATCGCGACGCGTTCGGCGTCTCCGCCGGAACCACCCAGGCTGGCGCGTCCCCGAGCGGAGTCCCGATCTGAATGTCCTCGTACGGTAGCTCGAGGTCGGCGGGACTGAGGTAGAACCAGCCATTGAACCGGCCCCGGCGCGCGTGCTCGAGGTCACCGAAATCCGCCGTTTCGATCGAGCGGGTGACGGTCTTCGGATCCTGCCTGATGATGTCGCCGACCCGCACGTGGCCGGTGTCGCCCGAGAACCAGAAGCTGTACTCGCCCGGCAGTCGCGAATCAGCGGTCGACGAGAGGACGACGGTCGAGTTCGGCAGGTCGAGCGAAACGATCTCGATGTCGTCCTTGCGCCGCGAGGGCGGAATGATCACGGTGCGCGCCACGATCACGCTGATCACGGCGGCAGCGGCGACGACGGACGCGGTGAGTGCCAGGGCGCCGATCGCGGACCCGACGATGACGCGTCGTGTGGTCCGCCTCGACATCTCGACTCCCCCGTTGTACTCGTCATCCACACGCCAGCGGTCCGGGTGTGCCGACACCGGAGCGGCGTGGCACGCGACGCTGGTTCATCGGAAACCATAGTCTGCAGACGTGTCCGAAAGTGCATCAGGCTCCGCGATGCCGGCTCCATTCGAGCTGGCCATCGCGTCGGTCCGGCATGCCATCGCGAGACCGGAGCTCGAGCTCGCCGAGATCGCGCCGCCGAGCGGCCTCGCTCCGTACGCGATCGCCCTCGCCGGAGACGTGCGTCCTCAGCGGCACGGCCTCGACTCGGTGCTCGGCACAGGTCGCTTCGTGCTCCTCTACGACCCCGAGGAGCCGGAGGCGTGGGGCGGCGCGTTCCGGGTCGTCTGCTTCGCACAGGCACCACTTGAGACCGACATCGGCCTCGACCCCTTCGTCGCTGAGGTGGCATGGTCGTGGCTGATCGACGCCCTCGACCTGCGGGCCGCGGACTACCACTCCGCCTCCGGTACCGCGACCAAGGTGCTGTCGACAGGATTCGGTGAGCTCTCGGGCCAGAGCGATGGCGCCCAACTCGAGATCCGCGCATCCTGGACCCCGGCCGAGCTCGACTTCACTGCGCACGTCGAGGGCTGGAGCGACCTGGTGTGCCAGCTGGCGGGCCTCCCGCCGACCGCCGACGCCGTCAGCCTGCTCCCCGACATCCGGGCGTCGCGTGACTGACGGCCGTACCCCGCTGTTCTCCGACCTCCCGGGGCAGGAACCTACGGGCGACCCGGCGCCGACGGTTGATGAGCCGATCGAGGCTCCCCCTGCCGAAGTGCTGCGCGATCCCGAGCCGCACGCGCCGCTGCACGTCATCGCCACCCGCGAGGAGTTCCTCTTCGCCGTTGCGCGCCTCGCCGAGGGCAACGGGCCGTTCGCCGTCGACGCCGAGCGGGCGTCGGGCTTTCGCTACTCGCAACGCGCATACCTGATCCAGATCTTCCGACGCGGTTCCGGCGCCTTCCTGTTCGATCCGCCCGCGATCGGCGACTTCTCCGAGCTCGCCGCGATCATGGCCGACGAGGAGTGGATCCTTCACGCGGCCAGTCAAGACCTGGCGTGCCTCCGCGAGGTGGGCCTCGATCCGAGTCGCATCTTCGACACCGAACTCGGCGCACGGCTTGCGGGCCTGCCGCGCGTGGGACTCGGGCCGGTCGTCGAGCAGCTGCTCGGCATCCATCTCGCCAAGGAGCACTCCGCCGCCGACTGGTCGACGCGTCCACTGCCGCAGAGTTGGCTGGTGTACGCCGCTCTCGACGTCGAACTGCTGCCCGAGCTTCGCGACAAGATCGGGGAGATCCTGGATGCCGCGGGGAAGACCAAGATCGCCAAGCAGGAGTTCGAGGCGGTGCTGGCCCGCGAAACGCCGGTGCGCGAGGAACCGTGGCGTCGGCTCGCCGGGATCCACGGTCTCCGCCAGGCCCGCAACCTGGCGGTCGCGCGAGCCCTCTGGATCGCCCGGGACGACTACGCCCGCGAGATCGACACGGCGCCGGGACGGCTCGTTCCGGACAACTCGCTGACCGCGGCTGCCCGCATCCTGCCGGCGACCAAGCGAGACCTCGCCGCGATCAAGGAGTTCACCGGCCGCGCCAGTCGAAGTCAACTTGATCGCTGGTTCGCCGCCATCCAGTCCGGTCTGGAGCAGACCGAGCTTCCCCAGCTCCGGCCGCAGACCGACACCCTGCCTCCCCCGCGGATCTGGGCCGAGAAGAATCCGGCAGCCGATGGCCGCCTCAAGCGGGCGCGCGCCGCCGTCACGGAGGTCTCCGAGTCGATGGCGATCCCGATGGAGAACCTGTTGACCCCCGATCTGCTCCGTCGAGTCGCGTGGAACGTCCCCGACCCCTCGGATGCTGCGGGCATCTCGGCAGCGCTGGCCGCACTCGGTGCGCGCCCCTGGCAACTTGACGCAACCGCACAGGTCATCGCGGATGCCTTTGTGGAACCCGTACAAACGCCGGAGCAGCCCCCCGAAC
>JALYHS010000452.1 GCA_030776385.1 Actinomycetota bacterium | reverse complement strand
GTGCCGAGCGGGTCGCGCGGCCACGAGAAGATCTCCTGATCCTCGCCGAGCGGGTTGATCTCGTTCTCCGGCGCCGCGGGCAGTTCGCCGATCACGCCGGCCATGGCGAGGTCGCGCAGGAACACGCTGGGTTCCCGCGACTTGGTCTGGGTCGCCCAGAAGGAGCCGCTCAGCAACAACTCATGGCGGGCCCGGGTGACGGCGACGTATGCGAGGCGGCGCTCCTCGTCGAGGGCTCGTTGCCCGACGGCCGCCTTGAAGCGATCGCGGTAGTCGAGAAGCTCTTTGCGGCTGGACACCGACTCCCAGTCGTAGACCGGCAGGTCGGCGGCGTCCCCGCGGAATGGCCACGGAAGCTGCCCGAACGCGAGCCAGCCGTTCGTCCCCTCGAGCGGCTTCGATGGGAGCTCGTCGGCGACCAGCCTCGGCACGGCGACGAGGTCCCACTCGAGACCCTTCGCGCCGTGCACGGTCAGGATCTGCACGGTGCCCGGCTCCGGATCCTCCGGCCGAGGAGAGAGGTCCTCCTTCTCCTCGGCGGCGCGCAGCCAGGCAAGGAATCCACTCAACTCGGAGCCGACTCGCGTGCTCGAGTCATCCAACGCGAGGTAGCCGTCGATCGCGTCGAACAGCGCCTCCATCGGGGCGCCGCCGAGCGGGCGGTCCTCGTTGGCGACCACCTCGATGTCGAGCCGCAACTCCTGCTCGACTAGCGATACGAGGTCGGGCAGTGCGAGAGAGGCCCGCGAGCGCAGACGGGCGACGACGGTGCCGGCGTCCCGGAGGCGCTGCAGCCCGAGCTCCGAGAAGTGCGCGAGGGCGGTGTGTCCCTCGCGGGCGGTCGTCAGGAAGTCGAGCGCGTCGACGATCGATCCGCCCTCCCCCGCGGTCAGGCTCGACCGCATCCGCTCCTTCACGTCATCGGCGTAGACCTGCTGCGCGAAGTCGCGGTCGCGCAGCCACGAGGCGAGCCGGTTCAGAGCGTGCAGGTCCTGCACGCCGATCCGCCAGCGTGAGCCGGCGAGCACCCGGATCAACTCGAGCCCGGCGCCCGGATCGCTGAGCACCGAGAGCATGGACACCAGGTCGGCGATCTCCGGTTCGGCGAGCAGACCCCCGAGACCGAGCACATGGAATTTCACCCCGTGCTTTCGCAGCGCCCGCAGGAACACCGGCTGCGTCTTGCGGGCCCGGAACAGCATCGCGGCTGAAGGCGGCAGTCCATCCTTCTGGCGCTCGGGGGCCTCAAGCCGTGCCGCGAACCAGGCCGCCACCGCCTCGGCCTCTGCCTCGAGTTCCTCCTCGAACCGCACCTCGATCGGCACATTCGACGCGACGGGCGACGGCGTGAGCTTCTGGACCGGCACGCCCGAGGCGAGCGACAGCGGGGCCACGAGCGCGTTGGCCGCGTCGAGGATGTGATGGCCGTTCCGCCAGCTCGTCGACAACGCGAAAGCCGACCCGCGGGCACCGAACTGCCCGACGCCGAACTGCTCGGCGAATTGCTCGAGGTTCGAGGCCGAGGCGCCCCGCCATCCATAGATCGACTGGTTGGGGTCGCCGACCGCCATGACTGGATGCCCGGCGAACAGGGTCGCGAGCATACGGGTCTGCACGACCGAGGTGTCCTGATACTCGTCGAGAAGCACGACGCGGTATCGGTCGCGGAGCTCTTCCCGCACGGCAGGCTGCTTGCCCACGATGCGCAGGGCGAGGGCCACCTGATCCGAGTACTCGACGGCGCTGCGGGTCAGCTTCGCCGCGTCGTATTCGCCGACAAGGTCGACCAGCACATCGAGCGCGCCGACCGCCGTCACCATCCCATCGACGGCGGCGTACGCGCCCCGGCCGCCCGGTGGCAGCTCGCCCGTGACGGCGAAGCGTCGGGCGAACTCGCGCACGGCCTCCGGGTTGGCGATGTTCTCGGCGAGCGCCCGACTGAGCCCGAGGACGGCGTTGGTGACCGGGTCGAGGTTCTTGTCGAGGCTCGGGAGCCGTCGATCCTGCGAGCGGGTCACGGTCGCCCGCGCGAGCTGCCAGGCGCCTGCCTCGCCGAGCACCGCACCGTCGCCCTCGCGACCTACCAGGATCGCGTTGTCGCGGAAGATCGCGTTCGCGAACGAGTTGTACGTCGCCACCGCGGGCGCCTCGAACGGATCGTGATCCTCGGGCGTCAGCCCGGCGGCGGCGAGTTGCTCGATCCGCTCCCGGATGCGCAGCGCCAGCTCCCCCGCGGCCTTGCGCGTGAAGGTGAGCCCGAGCACCTGACTCGGTTTCACGACGTCGTTGGCGAGAAGCC
>JALYHS010000451.1 GCA_030776385.1 Actinomycetota bacterium | reverse complement strand
TCGACGTCCCACGGCTGGTTCCATACTCCGCAACTCGCCAACGGCACCTTGACACCCGGGGGATTTGTTGACAAGGAGTGCGCCCAAGGGGTGCTCTGCACGGTCCAGTTCTACCTGACCGACGATACGAACACGCCAACGGGCAACAAGTGGCTGCTCACGAGTTTCGTCGGTTCCGGCGGGCAGTTCGTCATTCCGCTGACCTCGACCGCGCCGCCCGCGAGCCCGCCGGCGGCGGCGTTCTCGGCCAGTCTGTCGGGTACCGCCACCCATGACTGGAACTTCGTCGGGTCCGCCTCGATGGCGGGCACGGGCCAGACCCTGACGCGCTTCCAGTGGACCTTTGGCGACGGCACGACATCGATCACGGCAGCACCCACCACCCACCACACCTACGCCGACGGCTCGCCGCACACGGCATCCCTGGTCGTCCTCGACTCGGCGGGTGCCTCGTCCGCATCCGTCAGCCACACGCTGACCGAGCCCATGCTGGTCGTGAACTCGGCGGGCGATGCCCCGGCGACCGACCCATCCCACGGATGTGACACCGGCCAGAAGGTGCAGAACGGCGACACCGAGTGCACGCTGCGAGCTGCAATCCAATCGTTGGATGCCGGGGTCGGCGGTACGGAGATCACCTTCCGGCTGCCTGCTGGGTCGACGACGATCACTGCGACATCGGCCCTGCCGCACGTGACCGCGGCCAATGCGACGATCCTCGGCTCGACAAGTGCGATGCCGGTGATCTCTGGGTCCGGACTGGAGGTCATCGGCGCGAGTGGGGTCACGATCGCGAATCTCGTGATCCTCGGAGGCTCGACGGGCGTCCGCTTCCAGGACAGCCCCGATGGCAAGCTGACGGGGAGCTACATCGGCGTCACGCCGTCGGGTCAGGTCTCGGCGCCGCCGGAGGGCGTCTGGGTTGACGGCGGCGGAGGATATGCCATCAGCGGCAATGTCATCGTCGCGACTGTCTCGGGCATGACAGTCACACCCTCGGCGCCGATCACATCCCTGAAGGTGATCGGCAATTCAGTCGGTGAGCTGCCGAACGGCTCTCTTGCACTGGGCGTCCAGTACGGCGGCGGGATCGGCCTTTTCGCGCTCACCGGCTCGATCGCTGGGGCCGACGTGGAGGATAACCGCATCGCCGGTGCCGACACGAACCTTGCTGTGGTTGGGGATCAGGTCATCGCCCCGAGGATTGCGGGAAATACCATCGGCGTTTCCGGCGACCAAGTCACACTTCTCGGCAAGGCCACGCAGAACCTTCGGGTGGATGGCGCGCCGAGGGCTCAGATCACGGGCAACACGATTGCTGGCGCAAAGTGGGACTTGCTCGTTTCAGGATCGGTGCAGACGCAACTGGACACTTCGTCGGACGGTTCGCAGAGTTTGGGGTTCTTGTACCCCGGAGGCTTCCCGCTCTCGAGCCCGATCACGGGCACCCACGTCACCGTCTCGGGGAACAGCGTCGGCCCGGTGACCAGGCAGGACGGCGCGAATCTCCTGCACGGAATCACCGTTTGGAACACCGCGAACGACACGACGATCTCCGACAATATCGCGCGCGATCACGACACCGATGAGATCGCCGCCTCGGGAGTGGCGACGGGGCTGACGGTGTCAAACAATGTCGTCGGCGGCGCCCCCGGCACTCCCGTCGGCGGCGAAGACGGAATCGTCGTAGCCGATCAGACGGCTCCGACCGTCTCGACTAACACGATCGGCGCGGTGGCGACGGGCATCACGATCCCCGCAACAACGATCGGGGCGGTCGTGTCGGGAAACACGGTCGGGCTCTGGACCGACGGGACGAGCGTGAGCAAGACTGGAATTGGTATCGACGTAAAGGGTGCTGCGGCGACCATCGGTCCCGACAACACCATCGGCTTCAGCACACTCAGCGGAATATTCATTCATGCGGCGGGTGCTCACGTGATCTCGAACCGGATCGGCGTCGCCAAGTTCGGTTCAGGATTCGCTGGGAACGCTACGGGGATTCAGGTGGCCGCGGGAGCGACCGGCGCGAAGATCGGCGGCTCCGGATCGGGTAACACGATCGTGGGCAACGTCACGGGCGTTCTGCTCGAAGAGCAGGGAGCCGAGGTGTCGTGGAACAAATTCGGTGTGCTCACGGGTGGCATCCTCGGAAATATTAC
>JALYHS010000450.1 GCA_030776385.1 Actinomycetota bacterium | reverse complement strand
GTTCTTCGATGCGGAGCTCTGGGACCTCGCGATGTGGGGCTGGGACGACTTCCTCGTCGCTAACGGCGACCCGGCCCTGCACCGACTGGCCGACGTCGACGGGCCGCGTATCTTCCCGCCGCCGCCGGGAGCGCTCCCCGATCGCTACACCGGTTTCGACCTCGACCTGGCCGAGTACGTGACGCGGGCGCGCGCCCACGGCGTCACCCCGCTCGAACAGATCGAGCACCTCGCCGAGGGCGTGCGCGGACTCGAGGAGACGCGGCGCGTCGACCTGGAGGACTGGATGCGGCGGCTCGCCCTCGACGCGATCCTCTTCCCCGCCGTAGCAGACGTGGGCCGCGCCGACATGGACGTCAACGTGGACTCCGCCGACGCCGGTTGGCGCAACGGGGTCTGGGTGGCGAACGGCAATCTGGCGATCCGCCACCTCGGTATCCCGACGGTCACGATCCCGCTCGGCACCATGACCGACACCCGGATGCCGGTGGGCCTGACCATTCTCGGACCGGCATACAGCGACTCGTTCCTCCTGCGGGTCGCGTGCGCGATCGAGGGGCTCGGCTCACGACGGACCTCCCCTCCGCTTGCTCCCCCGCTCGCGCGAACCCGCGAGAGTCTGTGAGCATGCCCGGCATTCGATGAATTCCCGAAGAGGGGCCTTCCTCATGCCCCGATCGGCGCTTAGCGTTGGCCAGATGGAAACCTGCGAGCGTTGCGGATCCGGTCTCGTCTACCGGTACAACGCTCGAGCGACCCCGGATTCGGTCTACGTGTACGTCTGCCTCGGCGCTCAGCACCACGTGCACGCCGACGCGGCCACGCTCCGTTCGGACAGCCGCTCGCTCGTGAACTCCGGGGAGCGTCGCCCGCGCATCCTGGAACGTCGTCCGCTGCGTGCGGGCGGCTTCGCCACCGCATAGCGCCGAGCATCAGGCCCGACTCCCATGGGGTCGCATCGCATGGAGTCGGAGTAGCGTCGGCAGCATGCGCGCGATCCACCTCACCGAGTTCGGCGGCCCCGAGAAGCTCACCGTCAGCGAACAACCCGATCCGCAGCCCGCAGAGGGCGAGGAGCTGCTCGAGGTTCTGGCCGCCGGCATCAACTACGCCGACACGCATCAGACCGAGGACTCCTACCTCGCGAAGCAGACACTGCCGCTCATCCCCGGCAGCGAGGTGGTGGTGCGCGGTGCAGACGGCAGGCGCTTGCTCGGCTTCGTCTCGGGCGGAGGCTACGCCGAGAAGATCGCGCTGAACCCCCGACACCTCTTCCCCATCCCCGACGGCGTCTCGGATGCCGACGCGCTCACCACCCTGGTGCAGGGAGCGACCGCCTGGCATCTGCTGCGCACGAGCACGCATCTGGCGCCCGGCGAGTCGGTCGTGGTGCACGCGGGCGCGGGCGGCGTGGGCACTGTCGCCATCCAGCTGGCCAAGAAATGGGGTGCCGGCAGGGTGATCGCCACGGCATCCAGTCCCGAGAAACGGGCGCTCGCCCTCGAGCTCGGCGCGGATGTCGCGATCGACTCCTCCGTGTTCTCGTCTGGCGCTGACGACATCACCGCGACCCTGCGCGAAGCCAACGGCGGCCGAGGCGTCGACGTCGTGCTGGAGATGACCGGCGGTCCGGTCTTCGACGCGAGCCTGCGCGCGCTCGCCCCGCTCGGTCGGCTCGCCGTGTTCGGCATGGCCGGTCGAGTGCCGCCGCACGACATCCCGCCGGGGACGCTGATGGCCCGCAGCACCGCGGTGATCGGTTTCTGGCTCGTGCACATCGCCCAGCGGCCGGCCCTGCTCGCGGAGGCGGTGACCGACCTGCTCGGGATGCTGGACCGCGGAGAGCTGCGCGCCGTCATCGGCGAGAAGTACACGCTCGACACCGTCGCCGATGCGCACCGCTCGCTCCTCGATCGGAGCTCGGTAGGCAAGCTGATCCTGGTCCCGTAATCCGCGCGAGGTAACTCGGACGACGCCCGGCACTGGTACCTTGTGGCGGATGAAACTCTCCGTCATCGGCTGCGGCTATCTGGGCGCCGTGCACGCCGCCGCGATGGCCGAACTCGGCCACGACGTGGTCGGCATCGACCTCGACGCCGAGAAGGTCGCCCTGCTCCGCCAGGGGCGCGCGCCGTTCTTCGAGCCGGGCCTGCCCGAGATCCTCACCTCCGCGATCGCGTCCGGGCGCCTGCGCTTCTCGACCGAGATGGCCGACGCGCGGGGGTCCGCCGTACACTTCCTCGCGGTCGGCACGCCGCAGCGCAAAGGCGAGAACGCCGCCGATCTCAGCTACGTGGATGCCGCCATCGATGCCCTGATCCCCTACCTGAGCGACGGAGATCTCGTGGTGGGCAAGTCCACGGTTCCCGTCGGCACAGCCGCGCGGCTGGCGGGTGTCATCGAGGGTGGCTCGGGCGCGACCCTGGCGTGGAATCCCGAGTTCTTGCGCGAGGGATTCGCGGTGAAGGACACTGTCAGCCCCGACCGGCTCGTGTATGGAGTGCCTGCCGGGGACCCCGGCATCCGGGCCAAGGCGATCCTCGACACCGTCTACGCCACCGCTCTCTCGAACGACACCCCGCTGGTCGTCACCGACTACGCCACCGCGGAGCTGGTGAAGGTGTCGGCGAACGCCTTCCTCGCGACGAAGATCTCGTTCATCAACGCCATGGCGGAGATCGCCGAGGTCACGGGGGCGGACGTCACCCAGCTCGCCGACGCCATCGGCTTCGACGCGCGCATCGGCCGTCGTTTTCTGAACGCCGGCGTCGGTTTCGGGGGAGGATGCCTACCGAAAGACATTCGGGCCTTCACGGCGCGCGCCGAAGAACTCGGCCGTGGAGAGTCGGTCGCGTTCCTCAAGGAGGTCGACGCGATCAACCTCCGTCGCCGGGATCGCGTGGTCGACCTGGTGATCGACTCGCTCGGCGGCGAGGTCTTCCAGAAGAAGGTCGCGGTGCTGGGGCTGGCCTTCAAGCCGTACTCCGATGACGTGCGCGACTCACCGGCCCTCGACGTGGCCGTGCGCCTTCACGGACTCGGCGCTCACGTGGTCGCTTCCGATCCGGAGGCCATCGACAACTCGCGGCGGATGCACCCTCAGCTCCATTTCGCCGAGAACGCCGAGGACGCGCTGAGAGACGCGGATGTCGTCGTCCTCGTGACCGAGTGGCCGGAGTTCCGTCAACTCGATCCGCAGGCGACCGCGGCACTCACCCGGGGGCACGTGCTCATCGACGGACGGAACTGCGTGGATGCGGTCGCCTGGCGCGCCGCCGGCTGGACGTACCGAGGTCTGGGACGCCCCTAGTCGTTCTCGACGACGAAGTCCCACGTCGCGACCGGATGCCGCTGATCCGGCGCCCACTGCAGGATGCCCTCGCCCGTCACGATGACGGCCCGCACCTCGAAGCTGACCGTCTGCCCGGGTTCTATGGTCGCGGGCGGTCCCGGCTGCCCGGGGATCGGCGTCAGTTGGGAGATCGCGCCGAAGTGATCGACCGCGTGGAACTGCTCGAGTCCGAGGGGGATGCTCGTGCTCGCCGCTTCCAGCGTGACCTGGAATGTCGCGGTCGTGGCCTCCGCGCGGTACGGGAGACCCTCCCCCGGCACGACGGGTCCCGTCACCGTCGCGCGCACCGTCGCGCCGTGCGCGAGCCGCACGTCCACGGCGTCACCCTCGACCGTGAGCGCCGGACGTTCCGCCGAGCCGCTCAGCACACTGTCCGGAGTGATGGACGACTTCGGCAGGTACGAGGGCAGCGTTCCGTATGCGGCGGCACCGTCGGACGCAGCGGCCGGCTGCGGA
>JALYHS010000449.1 GCA_030776385.1 Actinomycetota bacterium | reverse complement strand
GGCCTGGGCTGCGCCGCGCTCGCGGGGGTCTATACCTCGGTGACGCCAGCCAACGCGGCGGCGACGGTCGCGCAGGCGGCGGTAGACGGCATCCGGTACTTCGACACCGCCCCGCGCTACGGCGGCGGCCTGAGCGAGCAGCGGCTCGGGGATGCCCTGCATCAGCTCGATCGAGACGAAATGGTCATCTCGACGAAGGTCGGCCATCTGCTCACGCCGCTCGCCGAGGGGGAGAGCGGGTGGGAGCTGTTCCCGGATGCGCCCGCGCGCACGCACCCGGACTACTCGCGCGACGGCGTGCTGCGCTCGCTGGAGAGCTCGCTCGAGCGGCTGCAGACCGACCACGTCGAGGTGCTGTGGATCCACGACCCCGATGTGTTCAGCAGCTTCGAGCAGGTGATGGATGAGACCTTCCCCACGCTCTCGCAGCTGCGGTCGGAGGGGGTCGTGCGCGCCATCGGGGTGGGTATCAACCAGTGGCCACTGCTTGTCGATTTCGCCGAGGTGGACTTCGACGCATTCCTGCTCGCGGGCCGCTACACCTTGCTCGACAACGACGGGGCCGCGACCGGACTCTTTCCCATCTGCGAGGAGCGCGGGATCTCGATCGTCATCGGCGGCCCGTACTCGTCGGGGGTGCTGGCCAGCGGAGCGGTCGCCGGCGCGACGTTCGACTACTCCATCGCATCCGAGGAAGTGCTCGGCCGGGTCACCGCGATGGCCGCGGTGTGCGAGCGCCACGGGGTCCCGCTGCCGGCAGCCGCTCTGCAGTTCTCGGGGGCGCATCCGGTCGTGGCCTCGGTGATCCCCGGATGTCGCGACGCCGACGAGGTGCGCGACGCCGTCGCATGGAGCGCGCTCGAGATCCCCGCCGAGCTGTGGAGCGAGTTGAAGCATGAGGGTCTGATCGACGCGCACGCGTTCACACCGGGGATGACCGAGAGCTGGTAGCTCGGCTGGCGTGTCGCGCCCGTCCCGCGCCCGTCGACGCTCCCGATTCTCGCCCGCGCGCCCGTCGACGCTCCCGATTCTCGCGCGCGCGCCGCGGAATGGCGGCGCGGGTGCGACTTTTCGGCGCGGAGGTCAGCCTCTCAGCCAGGCCTCCACGTCGGCGGCCGTGCGCGGGATGCCGATCGACAGGTTCTCGGCTCCGGTCGCAGTCACCAGGATGTTGTCCTCGATACGCACGCCGATGCCTCGGTACTCGGCGGGCACCGTCAGATCGTCGGGCTGGAAGTACAGTCCCGGCTCGATCGTGAACACCATTCCCGGCTCGAGGACGCCGTCGAGGTAGAGCTCGCGCCGGGCCTGTGCACAGTCGTGCACGTCGATGCCGAGGTGGTGCGAGGTGCCGTGCACCATGTAGCGGCGGTGGTACTGGGCGTCTGGCTCGAGCGATTCCTCCGCGCTGACCGGCAGGAAGCCCCACTCGGCAGTTTTCGCGGCGATCACCGTCATGGCCTCTGCGTGGATCTCGCGGAACCGGATGCCAGGCCGAACGATCTCGAAGGCAGCATCCGCCGCCTCCCGCACCGCCTCGTACACGCGCCGTTGCACCTCAGTGAACGTGCCGTCGATCGGGAGCGTGCGGGTGATGTCGGCCGTGTACAGGCTGTCCAACTCGACGCCGGCGTCGATCAGGATCAGGTCGCCGGGCACGACGGCGCCGTCGTTCGTCGTCCAGTGCAGGATGCAGGCATGCGCCCCGCTCGCCGCGATCGTGTCGTAGCCGACCTGGTTGCCCTCGGCCCGCGCGCGACGGTTGAAGGTGCCCTCCACCAGACGCTCGCCGCGGGGATGCGCGGTGATGGCGGCACGGTCGGCGATGACATCGTCGAACCCCTGCTTCGTGGCGGCGATGGCGAGGCGCATCTGCGCGATTTCCCACTCGTCCTTGACGAGCCGGAGCTCGCTGAGCTCGCGCAGGAGGGCGCCGTCGCCATCGGTGTCGTCGTCGTCCTCGGATCCCGTCCCGTCCACGCTGTCCGCTGCGCCGTGCACCAGCAGTTCCGCGTTGAGCAGGCGGCGCCCGTCGACCTGGTCTGTGAGATCACGGTCGGCGTCGCGGACGATGCTGCACGCCGCATCCGTCGCCTCGAGCATCTCGTCCAGGGCGCTGAGCGGCTTCGTGGCGAGCGCCAGGTCGGCGGCGACATGCGCCAGTGATGGACGCGGGCCGAGCCAGAACTCGCCGATCGCCGCGTTGGCGTAGAACTCGTCGGAGTCGCGTCCGGCGGAGGGACGGAAGTACAGGGTTGCGTCGTGGCCGTCGGACGTCGGCTCGAGGACCAGGACACTGTCGGGGACCGCTTCGGCGCCCCATCCGGTCAGATGGGTGAACGCGGAGTGCGGACGGTACACATAGTCGGTGTCGTTGCTGCGCACCTTGGCCGGGCCCGCCGGGATGATCAGACGCTCACCCGGATGCAGCGCCGAGATGCGCTGGCGACGGGCGGCCGCGTGGACGGCGACCTCGCGCGGCGACGGCAGAGCCTCGGGGCGATCGGCCCACTGGCTCGAGATGTAGCTCCGGAAGGAGTCCGAGTACGGCGTGGTCGAACGGTTCGAGTTCGGGTTCGTGGCCGGGGCGGAGGCGGGAGCGGGAGACGAGTCAGCCATGCAATCCATCCTCCCACCGCCGGCTCGTCGCGAGCGCGCTTCTCAGAATGTCTCGGCTCGCCTCCTTCGGTTGCTCCGGAGAAACGACGCCATCAGGAACGCGGGCGCAGCTGGGCGACGACGGGCCGGTGGTCGCTGCCCGCGGCATCCTCGGTACCGATGACGCGGAAGCCCACGAATCTCCAGCCGTCGCTCGCCATCACGTGGTCGATCGGCGCGCCGAGCGAGGTGGGGAGTGACGTCGGCCAGCTGCCGACCGCCGCGGTGTTCCGGGCACGGGCGCCGTCGTGGCAGGTGCCGAGATCCCCGTGACCCGACGCCGTCGCGGCGGTGAGGCCGGCGTAGTGGTCGAGCGTCGAGTTGAAGTCGCCGGCGACGATCGTGCCGGAACCCGCACTCGCCGTCGAACCGCAGCGCGCCGCCAGCCAGTCGAGCCCGGATCTCCAGTTCGACATTTCGCCCTCAACGGGGGCGACCGGATGCGCGGCCACGATCGTCGGACCACTCCCGTCGGCCGGCACTGCGAGCACGCTGGGGAGGGTCTTCGTCGACCCCTGCGAGTCGTCCCGACGGTAGGTGCCGAGCTTCGTGCTGATCAGCAGTGACGTGGTGTGCGCCTTCGCCACACGGTCGTAGCTGAGCGTGAGCAGCTGCATCCGGATGCCCGCCTGCCCCATTCGATCCAGCACGGCCCGAGCGGTGGCCTCCGATGTCTCCGGCAGGGCGACGATGTCGGCTTTCTGCTCGACGGCCAGCCGTGCGATCTCGGCCGCCCCGGGCGCGTCGCCGAAAGTGTTCCAGCTGAGGACGGTGAGATCGTGGGCGGCTTTGGTCTGGAATCCGGCCGGAGTCATGCCGCGCGTGGCGAGTACCGCCGCGCTGACTCCGGCGAACGCCAGCAGCAGGAGGGCGAGCGTGGCGGCCAGCCGCCGGGTGCGCCGGGAGACCAGCGCGATGAGCAGGAGTGCCACGATGCCGACCCCTGCCGCAAGCGCGGCGAGACCGCGAAGCGAGACGATCTGCGCGATCCCGAACTGCTGCTCCAGGCCGAAGAGCTGCGGCCAGGCTGCGAGGAGGAGGACGGCGGCGACCAGAAGGACGGTCACCGCGGCGAGGAGGCGTCGGATCATGGCCGTCCGAGCCTAACCGGGCGGAGGTGCCTACGATGAGGGGATGTCCGGACCGATCGATCTGCACGCCCACAGCAGCGTCTCCGATGGGACCGAGACCCCCGCCCAGCTGATCGGCGCGGCCGTCGTCGCCGGGCTCGACGTGATCGCGATCACCGACCACGACTCGACCTCGGGGTGGGGGGAGGCCTTCGACGCGGCCCGCGGCACCGGCCTGACCGTGCTGCCGGGCCTCGAACTGAGCACGCAGCTCCAGTACGCGAGCGTGCACGTGCTCGGCTATCTCGTCGACCCGGGGAACGCCGCGCTGGTGGCAGCCACGGCGGCGATCCGGGAGGAGCGCCTGCACCGCGCCGAGACGATGGTCTCCCGCATCGTTAAGGACTACCCGAAGCTCAGCTGGGACGACGTGATGGCTCAGACCACGCCGGGCGCCACTGTGGGGCGGCCGCACATCGCCGACGCCCTCGTGGCGCGCGGCTACGTGTCGGATCGCAGCGCGGCTTTCCAGAGCATCCTGCACTGGCAGGGCGGCTACTACCAGCCGCACGAAGCCCCTGCGCCGGTCGTCGGGGTGCGGCTGATCGCGGAGGCCGGGGGAGCGCCGGTCATCGCGCATCCGGGTGCCCGCGGCCCCGAGCGGCTGTTGAACGACGAGCGACTGCGTCAACTGGTGGATGCCGGGCTCTTCGGTCTCGAAGCGAATCACCGTGACAACATCCAGGGTTCGCCCGAGAAATGGGCGAGGACGGCGCGCGAGTTCGGACTCGTGATCACCGGCTCGAGCGACTATCACGGGGACGGCAAGCCGAACCGGCTCGCGGAGAACACCACGAGCCGCGAGGTCTACGAGCAGATCGTGGCCCATGCCACGGGTGCGGTGCCGTTCCGGGGCTGAGCGGGGGACCAAGGGCTCTACAGAGATTCGCCAGACCTTCGTAGCGTCGATGCTATGAGCATCATCGATGTCACGCCCACCACCCTTCAGCCGTCGATTGCGTGGGACGGTTTCACTGCCGGACCCTGGCAGGACGGGATCGACGTGCGCGACTTCATCCAGCGCAACTACACGCCGTACCTCGGAGTCGGCAGCTTTCTGACCGGGCCGACCGACCGCACTGTGCGGGTCTGGGGCAAGCTCACTGCGATGTTCCCGGAGGAACGCGAGCGCGGCGTGTACGACGTCGACGCGAACACGCCTGCCGGCATCACGGCGTTCGGGCCGGGCTACATCGACAGGGCCGATGAGCTGATCGTCGGGCTGCAGACGGATGCTCCGCTGAAGCGCGCGATCATGCCGCTCGGCGGTTGGCGGATGGTCGAGACCTCGTTGCAGACGTATGGCTATCCGGTGAACCCGATCCTGAAGCGCACGTTCACCGAATACCGGAAGACGCACAATGCCGGCGTGTTCGACGCCTACCCGCCCGCCGTTCGGGCCGGGCGCAACTCGCACATCATCACCGGTTTGCCGGATTCCTACGGTCGCGGCCGGATCATCGGCGACTACCGGCGGGTCGCGCTCTACGGCGTCGACGCGCTGATCGCCGCCAAGAAGTTGGACAAGCTCGACTGGGACACGCAGCCGTTCACCGAAGCGGTCGTGCGCGAGCGCGAGGAGCACGCCGAGCAGTTGCGGGCCCTCGCCGAACTCACCCGGATGGCGGCCGGGTACGGCTACGACATCTCGGGGCCCGCGACCACCGCGCGCGAGGCGATCCAGTGGTTGTACTTCGGCTACCTGGCGGCGGTCAAGGAGCAGAACGGCGCCGCGATGTCGCTCGGACGCACCTCGACCTTCCTCGACGTCTACGTCGAACGGGACCTCGCGGCCGGCACCCTGACCGAGCAGCAGGCGCAGGAACTCATCGACGACTTCGTCATCAAGCTTCGGATCGTGCGCTTCCTGCGCACACCCGAGTATGACGAACTGTTCTCGGGCGACCCGGTGTGGGTGACCGAGTCGATCGGCGGCATGGGGGAGGACGGGCGCACTCTGGTGACCAAAAACTCCTTCCGCTTCCTCCAGACGCTGCGCAACCTCGGCCCCGCGCCGGAACCGAACATGACCGTCCTCTGGTCCCGCCGACTGCCCGCCGGCTTCAAGGACTTCTGCGCGGAGATCTCCATCGAGACCTCGGCGGTGCAGTACGAGTCCGACACACTGATCCGCGCGGCATGGGGGGACGATGCGGCGATCGCGTGCTGCGTCTCGCCGATGGCGGTCGGCAAGCAGATGCAGTTCTTCGGCGCCCGGGTCAACCTGGCCAAGACGCTTCTCTACGCCGTGAACGGAGGACGCGACGAGGTCTCCGGCAAGCAGGTGTCGCCGGCGTTCGCTCCCGTTCCGCGCGGAGTCTCGCTCGACTACGACGACGTGCGCGCTCGACTCGAGAAGACCATGGACTGGCTGGCGGCCACCTACGTGGAGGCGCTGAACGTCATCCACTACATGCACGACAAGTACGCGTACGAGCGCCTCGAGATGGCCCTGCACGACAAGCAGGTCCTTCGCACCATGGCCTGCGGCATCGCGGGACTCTCGGTGATCGCCGACTCGCTCAGCGCGATCAAGTACGCGTCCGTCACCCCGATCTTCGACGACCGCGGTGTCGTGGTCGACTACGAGACCGTCGGGGAGTTCCCGACGTACGGCAACGACGATGATCGTGCAGACGCCATCGCCGTCGAACTGGTCGACTCGTTCATGGAGAAGATCCGTTCGCATCCGACATACCGCGACGCGGTGCCGACCCAATCGGTGCTGACGATCACGTCCAACGTCGTCTACGGCAAGGCCACCGGCAACACGCCGGACGGGCGTCGGGCAGGCGCTCCATTCTCGCCGGGGGCGAATCCGATGAACGGGCGCGACACACACGGGATGCTCGCCAGTGCGCTCTCGGTGGCCAAGATCCCCTACGACCATGCTCAGGACGGCATCTCACTCACGAACACGATCGTGCCGTCGGGACTCGGCCACACACGCGAGGAGCAGACCCACAACCTGGTCGGTCTCCTCGACGCCTCAGTGGGGACGGAGGGATACCACATGAACGTCAACGTGCTCAATCGCGAGACCCTCGTTGATGCCATGGAGCACCCCGAGAACTACCCGCAGTTGACGATCCGCGTCTCGGGCTATGCCGTGAACTTCGTACGCCTCACCCGCGAGCAGCAGTTGGACGTGCTCTCGCGCACCTTCCACGAGAGGGTCTGACCGGATGCCTGTCTCGACCGGTGTCGTGCTCGAGGTGCCCCTCGGGCCGCCCCGGCTGATCGGCGCAGGACTGGCGGGCATGCACAGTTCGACCGCACTCCCTCACGACGAGCGACTCGCGATGATGCGCGCGGGCGAGCTCGGATCGGTGCACTCGTGGGAGCTCGTGACCGCGGTCGATGGCCCGGGAACACGCATGACGGTCTTCCTGAACGGATGTCCGCTCAGGTGCCTGTACTGCCAGAATCCCGACACGCTCCGGATGCGCGACGGCGAGCCGGTGACCGCCGACGAGCTGATTGCTCGCATTGCCCACTACCGGCCAGTGTTCGACGCGACCGGGGGAGGGCTCACCCTCTCCGGCGGAGAGGTGCTCATGCAGCCGGCGTTCGCGGCCCGGATCCTGCGGGGTGCCACGGAGTTGGGCGTGCACACCGCGATCGACACCTCGGGATTCCTCGGCTCGCATCTCAGCGACGCGGCGCTCTCCGACACGGATCTGGTGCTCCTCGACGTCAAATCCGGCGATGAGGAGAGCTATCACCACCTCACAACGGGCCGACTCGAGCCGACCCTCGAGTTCGGACGGCGGCTGGCGCTCGAAGGGCGCGTCGAGGTCTGGATCCGCTTTGTACTCGTGCCGGGGCTCACAGACGGCCGCGACGGAGTCGACCGCGTGGCCCAGTACGTCGCCTCACTCAACGAGCTTCGACCCGGAACCGTCAGCCGCGTCGAGGTGCTGCCGTTCCACCAGATGGGACGCGACAAGTGGCACCTGCTCGGTCGGCCGTACGCGCTCGAGAACACGCCACCGCCGTCGGAGGAGCTGATCGAGCGCGTGCGCGAGCAGTTCCGCCAGCGCCTGTTGCTGACGTTCTAACCCTCGGGATGCGCGCCCTAGCCCTCGATGCGCGCCGCCGCCCCCGCGAACGTCCGCTGTGCGCGCCGCCCCGGCCACACCCGCCGAGATGCCACGTTTGCACCGAGATGGCGCGATCGAACGCGCTCTTTCGGCGCGGACGTGCGGTCTCAGCGGAGCTCGGTTGCTGGCGGCCCGGGCTATGCCGCGGGAGGTGTCGGCGCTCCGCCGCCGGCGCCGCCGGTACGACGACGGGTGCGGTGCCT
>JALYHS010000448.1 GCA_030776385.1 Actinomycetota bacterium | reverse complement strand
CAGGGCATCACCCGGATCGTCGAGGACAGCAGCGGCAACGGGGGCGCCTCGCTGGCTGCCTACGCTGCTGCCGCTGGAATGGACGCACTCATACTCGTGCCCGCTGGGACCTCGACGACCAAGGTGCTGCAAGCCCAGGTGCATGGGGCGCAGGTCGAACGGATCGACGGCACCCGCGAGGACGTGGCATACGCGGTAGGCCTTCACCTCGGCGACCGCTTCTATGCGGGACACAACTGGCACCCCTTCTTCATCGAGGGGACGAAGTTGCTCGCGTACGAGATCTGGGAGGACCTGGGGTTCACAGCGCCCGACTCAGTCGTCGTGCCGGCGGGCGCCGGAAGTCTGGTACTCGGGCTGGCACGAGGGTTCGAAGAACTCCGCCGAGCCGGCCAGGCCGTCGCCGTGCCTCGAATCCTCGTCGCGCAGCCTGAGAACTGCAGCCCTCTCGCGCGAGCGTTCGCCGGCGTTCGTGAGGAAGTGTCACCTGCGCCGACCCTGGCCGAGGGGGCAGCGATCGCCCGTCCTGTGAGGGGCGTAGAGGTGCTGGACGCGGTGCGAAACTCCGGCGGCACTGTTGTCGCTATACCCGAGGGCGACATCATGCCTGCGGTCCGCCGGTGTGCGGAGAGGGGGCTGTATGTGGAGCCGACATCCGCCCTCGTCGTGGCGGCCCTGCGTCCGCTCCGCGACGGCGGCCATCTTCGGGACGGGGATGTCGTGGTGGTCGTCCTGACCGGCTTCGGGGCGAAGGCCTCACGGTCCGCGCACCACGCCCTCCCCCGGTTGCTCGTCTGAGTGTTCCGGAGATTTACACATCCGAAACAAACAGGTCTGGTGCACGGCTTCAGTCAGGTCTAGCTTCTGCATACCGGCTTGCATGCAAAGTGGCACGCAGCTCCGCATGCGGGATAATGGGTTCGTGCTCCTTGTCCTCGCGGCCGGTTCCCGCCTCGCGGTGGCCGCCCTGGACCGGTGGTCACCGCCCCCCTCATCGGGAGTGAGCATGACCGCTTCGGAAACCGTGCAGGAACGCCCCAGCAACGCCCTGCGGAAGAACGTCCTCGGCCTGCCGAGCGCGCTGGCGATGTCGATGGCTTTCATCTCGCCGACCATCGGCGTGATCTTCATCTCGGCGCTGATCGCGAGCAAGGCCGGGATCGCTTCTCCGTTCACCTTCATCCTCGGCACCCTGGGCATCGCATTGATGGCCTCGACGCTCGCGCAATTCACGCGGCGGGTGACATCGGCGGGTACGTTCTACAAATTCGTGTGCCTGGCGCTCGGTAAGCAGGCCGGCTTCGTTGTCGGCATCCTGCTGATGTTCGCCTACGCGCTACAGAGCCCGTTGAACACCAACCTGTTCGGTGGCTTCGTCTCCGATGCCCTCGCCACCGACTTCCACCTCAGCGTCCCGTGGTGGTTGCTGATGATCGTGGTGGTTGCTGGAGTCGGAGCTCTCGCCTGGTACTCCGTGCACACCTCGATGCGGATCGGGATGGCGTTCCTCATCGCCGAGGTCGCGGTCGCTGGGATCCTGCTGTTCCTCATCGTCTTCCGCGGTGGCGACTCGGGTCAGGTTCCGCAAGCCTTCAATCCCGGCGCTGCGAGTCAGGGCGTCGGCGGCCTCGGTCAAGCGTTCGTCTTCATCGTGCTTGCGTTCTTCGGGTTCGAGTCCAGTTCAACCGTTGCTGAGGAAGTCCGCAATCCGCGGAAGAACCTGCCCATCGCGCTAATTGGTTCGGTGCTCCTGACCGGCGCATGGTTCACATTCGCGATGTACTCGATCATCGTCGGCTACGGCGCGAAGCACATCGACAAGCTCGCGGCCGCTTCCGCTCCTCTGCACGATCTCGCCGTGCGGTACATCGGCCCTTGGTACGGCTACCTCATCGATATGGCGGCTATCTCCGCACTGATCGCCGTGCTGCTCGCGATCCACACTGCGAATTTCCGCATCCTGTACTCGCTCGGCCGGGACGGTTTGCTGCCGCTTCCGCTGGGTCGGACGCATCCGAAGCACGGCACTCCGCACATCGCGATCATCGTGTACTCCATCGCTACCCTGGTGATCGGACTCATCGCGGGTATCGCGTGGGGGCCGCTCGCGGCATTCGGCAACCTCGGCTACCTGTCGTCGCTCGGAATCCTCCCGATCTTCATCGCGACGAACATCGCGCTGCCGGTCTTCATACTGAAACGACACCGCAGCGAGTTCTCCGTCTTTGTGCACATCGTCATGCCCACACTTTCGACACTGACGTTCTTCGCGGCGCTCTATCTGAACCTCGTGCCCCTGCCGGCGGCGCCCCTGAACGTGATGCCGGTGCTGATCATCGTCATCATCGTGGGCGCAGCTATCTGGGGTGCGGTACTCGCTCGACGGGGCTCACGGGCACTGGATCGGATCGGGGACGTGCTGTTCATGGAGGCCGACGCTCACCCGGAACCCCGGGACGTCGACGGAGCCGCGGCATCAATCGGCAACTGACGAATAACGAAGGGAACGCGAATGGGACAGCTCGCAGGTAGACGAGCCTTGATCACCGGGGGAGCCTCGGGCATCGGGCGGGCGATCGCGCAACTGTTCGTCGAGGAGGGCGCGAGAGTCGCGATCGCCGACGTGAACGCGGCGGGAATCGACGCAGCAGTGCAGGAGCTGTCCTCTATTGGAGAGGTGACCGGATTCGTCGGTGACGTGCGCAGCATGGCGGATGCGGACCGGATCGTCTCCTCCACCGTGGAGGCGTTCGGTGGCCTCGACTCGCTCGTCTGCAACGCTGGAATCACGAGCGTGATGCCGATCGAGCAGTTGTCCGAGGATGAGTGGGACCGTGTGCTCGCCACCAACGTGAAGGGGATGTTCACGATGGTGAAGCACGCGGTACCGCACCTGAAGGAGCACGGCGGGACCATCGTCACGCTCGGCTCTGAAATGGGCATCGTCGCCGTCCCGGAATCCCCGGCCTACAACGCGAGCAAGGGCGCGGTCATCATGTTCACCAAGTCCATCGCGCTCGACCTCATCCGATACGGCATCCGTGTCAACTCCCTGTGCCCCGGCGTCACCCAGACCCCGCTGCTGCAGGCCGAGGTCGATAACAGCCTCGACCCGGAACGTACGGCCGCCGAACAGGCTGACTGGGCGCCAATCAAACGCGTTGCCGACCCGCGCGAGATCGCTCAGGGGGCCCTCTGGCTCGCAAGCGACGCGAGTTCGTTCGCTGTCGGCAGCTGCCTCGTCGTCGACGGTGGCTTCACCGCTCGCTGACCTTCGACCCCGTTCATAAGGAGCTCTTCATGACCCAACTCGGAGCCGTCATCGGTACGGACCACATAACGACATCCGGCTTCGTGCCCGTCGTCGACCCCTCCACAGGCAGCGTCTTCGCTGAAACTGCTGACTGCGGGCCGGCGGAGGTCGACCATGCCGTGCAGGCTGCTCAGGCAGCGAGCGTGTCCTGGAAGCGCCGACCCGTCGCCGAGCGCGCCGCGGTTC
>JALYHS010000447.1 GCA_030776385.1 Actinomycetota bacterium | reverse complement strand
TGCTGCGCGCCCGATGTGGCCTCCGGGTGAGCCATGGGAACCCCTCCGACGTGGTGCGAGGAACCCGTCAGCCGTCAGTATATTCGAGCGATTGGCGAGCATCCATCAGCCGGTTCGAGTGGACTCGTCGCGGTTCCAGGCCTGCGCCGTCCAGTCGCCCCGCACCCGCGTCGCCCGGCGTCGCGCGATGATCCGCGCCGCGAAGTATACGAGGGCGGGCAGCCACAGCGAGGGTCGGCGTGCGATCCGTCGCAGGAGCGCGGAGCCGCTGCCTGCGGCCGACTCGTTCGCCAGCTCGGGATAGGCGATCGCGAGCTGGTCGTTGCCCGCGTAGATGCGGGCCTGCCGGCGGATGAACGCCCGCAGCGTCCGCGGGGCGCGGTTAGTGAAGGTGCGGTCGCCGAGGGAGACACGCTCCGCTGCGGCGAAGAGTCTCAGGGCGTAGCCGTCGTCCGAGATCACGGAGGGGAACGAGTCAAATCGCGCGCGCCCCGCCTCGGACATCGCGTACAGCCCCGAGCCGACCATGTTGGACGTGCGGTAGTCGGTGAGCTCCCACACCCGATATTGCCAGCGCACCCAGATGCTCGCCCCGCTTACATCGACGACGAGCCGCGGGGCCCCAATCGACGGAGGATCCACCAGTGCGTCGGCGAGAGCGAGAAGCGTCTCGCCCGTCACCGTGACATCGGCGTCGAGGTAGACCCGCGGGAACGACGTCGCGGCCGCGTCCCCGGCATTGAGCGCGGCGATCTTGGAGGCCTCCGAGACCTCGACGACTCGGATGCGCCGCGACACCGAGCGCGCGACCGAGGCGGTGTCGTCCGTGCAGCCGTTCGCGGCCACGACGAGTTCCAGCCGTCCCTCGGGGTCGGTCTCGAGCAAGCGGCCGAGGATGCTCGCGATGACGGTCGCCTCGTTGTGGGCCGGGATGACGACACTCACCTTTCCTGACATGGGGTGTCGTCCTCTCCGTCGTCCTGCGCTCGATCGGGCCTCAGTGTAGCCCGGGGCGTCGTCGCCCTCCGTGCGTGCGAAACGAGGCGCTACCCTCGAATCATGTCCAGCCCGGATGCGCCGTCAGGACCCGGTGCCGCCTCGAATCCGAGCCGCCGCACCCACGGCGGTGAGTCCGCGGGCGAGCGCGCCGGCGGGGCGGCCCGTTCCCTCATCGATCCGCGCACCTGGCTGCATATGCTGCGCCTCGCACATCTCGCCTCCTACTCGCACGTTCGCGAGCTCCGGCACATCGAGCTCGGGATCGGGGTGAGGATCGCGCCGAACGCGACCTTTCGCAACGGGGATCGAATCACGATCGGCGACCACTCCCACATCGGCGAGCACGACATGCTCTGGGCGGGCAACTCGCACGGACGCATCACCCTCGGGCGGCACTGCCTGCTGGCGCCGAACGTGACGATCACGGCCTCCAACTACGGCATCGAGCAGGGAACGCCCGTGATGCATCAGCCGAAGCAGGAGCGCGACGTCGTGCTCGGTGATGACGTCTGGCTCGGCGCGAACGTCGTCGTGCTCCCCGGTGTCACGATCGGCGACGGTGCCGTGGTCGCGGCCGGGGCGGTCGTCACGAAGGACCTGCCCGCGCAGTGCATCGCCGCGGGCGTTCCGGCGAAGGTGATCGGGACGCGACCGCTGCCGAGAGGCACGGACGGATGAGGCTGTCGGTCATCATCGTCAGCTACAACACGCGCGAGGCGACGCTGGAATGCATCGAGAGCGTGTTCGCGAACGCCCGCGCCGCGACCGAGGTGGTGGTCGTCGACAACGGGTCGACCGACGGCTCGCCCGACGCGATCCGGGAGCGCTTCCCCGCGGTGATCGTCGATGAGGCCCGCGAGAATCTCGGATTCGCACGCGGCGTGAATCGCGGGGTCGCGCAATCCTCCGGCGACTACGTCGTGCTCCTCAACCCCGACACCATCGTCCTGACGGGCGCACTCGACACGCTTCTTGAGTTCGCCGTGGCTCATCCCGAGTTCGGCATCTTCGGCGGGCGCACCCTGCGGCGAGATGGCTCGGTCGACAAGAGCTCGTGTTGGGGCGCCCCTTCGCTCTGGTCGCTGTTCTGCTTCGCCTCCGGATTGTCGACCGCGTTCCGGGGATCCCGGGTGTTCGACCCGGAGTCCCTCGGGCCCTGGAATCGCGACACGGTGCGTGAGGTTCCGATCGTGACCGGCTGCCTGCTGCTGATCCGACGCGTCGACTGGGATGCGCTGGGCGGCATGGACGAGGTCTTCTTCCTCTACGGGGAGGACGCCGAGTTCAGCATCCGGGCCTCGCGTCACGGCCTTCGGCCCGTGATCGTGCCGGATGCCGCGATCATCCACGATGTCGGCGGATCGACGACCGTGAGCGCGTTCAAGATGAGCCTGGTGCTCGCGGGGAAGACCACGCTGTTC